>NZ_JAJHJB010000088.1:0-5522 GCF_020819555.1 Pelosinus baikalensis | reverse complement strand
CTTCTAGGGGGCTAAAAAGGAACCACAAAGACGCAAAGGACACAAAGGGTTTTATGTATTTTTTTGTGCACTCCTTTGTGTGCCGCGGGCAGCGGCATTGCGCCTTTGCGGTTCATTGTTTTCTTTTTTGTCATTTGCGAATAAAGTGAAGCAATCTCTTAACAAGAAGTAGGATTACTTCGCTATGCTCGCAATGACAATTCAATGATACTCTCCTCCTTTAAACCTTATACTCCCTCTGCTAAAAAAGAAGACTCATCCGGCGATGAGTCTTCTTTCTATAACTTGCAGTCATTCAATGGGATGATTGACTGCTTTCACTTGTTTTTCCTTCTTCCGCTGTAATCGCGCTTTCCAGTGTATGCCATGATAAAACTGCACATTTCACTCTGGCAGGCATGTTGGAAATATTCTGTAAGGCAATTGCCTCATCTAATATTTCCAATTGATCCTCCTCCGTGATCTCCCGTTTAATCATGCCTAGAAAAGTATCAATCAGCAGTTGTGCTTTTTCAATGGTCTGCCCCCGAATCAAATCAATCATCATCGATGTAGAGGCTTGGGAAATCGCACAGCCTACCCCCGTAAAGGAAGCATCTTGGATAATATTCTTCTCTACCTTTAATGCGAGTTCTATTTCATCGCCGCAGCTTGGGTTTCTGCCCTTTAGGATCACCGTAGGATTTTCCATCTGTTTTTTATTTCGCTTTGATTTATTATGCTCTGCAATAATTTCCGTATAAATCTCACTAAGATCCATAGCCAAGCACTCCCCTGACACGTCCTAAGGCATTTATCAATGCATCTACATCTTCACGTGTATTATAAAAATAAAAACTAGCACGACATGTTGCATTCACTCCAAGATATTGCATCAAGGGATGCGCACAATGATGACCAGCTCGTATAGCAACCCCATCGGCATCCAAAATAGAGGATACATCATGAGGATGAATATCTTTTACATTAAAAGATATTACCCCGGTCTTTTTCGAAAGATCTTCGCATCCATAAAGAGTAATAAAAGGGAGCTGTTGAAGTTTCGGTATCGCATAATGAATTAATTCTTTTTCAATCTGTTCTATATTGGAAAAACCGACCTTCTCAACATAGTCTATGGCTGCTGACAGTCCTAAGACTCCTCCCACATTTTGTGTTCCCGCTTCAAATTTAGCTGGCAGTGGTGCAAAAGAAGTATCCTGTTCCCATACATACTCAATCATATCTCCGCCGCTTAAGAAAGGCGGCATTTTATCCAACAATTGTTCTTTACCGTATAGTACGCCGACTCCCATAGGAGCCAACATCTTGTGTCCCGAGAAGACTAAGAAATCAACATCTAATACTTTTACATCCACGGAAAAGTGAGGAACACTTTGTGCACCATCAACAATCACAACAGCCCCCACGCTATGCGCCTTATGCACAATCTTTTCAATGGGGTTGATAATACCAAGCACATTTGATACCTGGGTAACCGCTACGATTTTGGTTCTGCTGCTAATTTTCTTTTCGATTTCCTCATCCGTTAGAAGGCCTGCTTCATTCACATACAAATATTGTAACGTAGCTCCCTTCGCTTTAGCCACCTGCTGCCAAGGCACAATATTGCTGTGATGCTCAGCAATGGAAATAACAATTTCATCACCGGGATTAATGAAGGTCATACCATAGCTATAAGCCAATAAATTTAAAGATTCGGTGGCATTCTTAGTGAAAATAATTTCACTTGTTTTTTCTGCCCCCAAGAATTTTCTAACCTTCTCTCGAGCATCTTCATAAATTTGAGTAGCCTTAACACTTAACTCGTAAGCGCCTCGATGAGGATTGGCATTAAAGGATGCATAATATTCTTGAACAGCATTGATAACTGAGAGAGGTTTTTGAGTTGTAGCTCCATTATCAAGGTAAACAAGCCGTTTTCCATTCATCGTTTTTTGCAAGATAGGAAAATCATTGACGTAATTATTAGACATGATTTAGCCGCCTCCTTAGATACATAGAAATTGTATCTCTCAATTCGATCACTGGTACTTTTTCCAGAATGGGCTGAAATTCAGCTTCGATAATTAATTTTTTTGCCTCTACTTCACTAAGCCCTCTGCTCATCAGATAAAAAAGTTTATTTTCATCCATTTTTCCTGTACTAACAGCATGTTGCCCTTCAACCGCATCTTCCCCACACAGCATCAGTGGTGTCGAACGATTCCGTACGGTTGGACTTAATAAAACCGTATATTCCTCTTCTTTGCCCTTAGAGCCGCTGGACCCCTTAATAAAGTCCAATGTACCTTTAAAGACTTTTTGACTGTGATCTAAGAGTACGCCTCGTGCTTCTATGCTGCTCAAAGATTCACGAGCCTGATGGGTTTGCACATAATTAATATCAATTTTACGATTCTGATCACCAAAATAGAGAGAATGAATCGTTCCAGTGCTGTTTTTCCCCACCAATTGTGTTCTACAGCCTGTAATGGTTTGTAGGGCCCCTAGTTCTATCAAGGTGAAATCAACCTGCCCTTTGTCATCAGTGATCGCACTAATGGCATCAACATGAGTATCTTGGTCAGCCAGCATTTGCACTTTAATTAAATGAACAACAGCCCCCGGTTTAGCGAAAACTTTGGTCACACCACTGTGAAACCCATTTTTAGTACAGGAAGATGTATAGTTGATGATAATGGTCACCTCGCTATTTTCATGAGCAAGGATAAAGTGGTCATCTACTAGAGTTGGATTTTCCTCATCTAAGTCATATTGGAGGATAATAGGAGTTCCTATTTTCTCCCCTTCTTCTATTTCAATGAAATAACCGCTGTTTTGATTCTTCTTAACAAAGTCTCTCATTGCTTCACTCGCGCCAACGTCCATTTTCTTTTCCATAAATTTAATGGTATCTCTATTCAAGCGGATATCTGTAATGGTTACTCCCTTTTCTGAGCCTTTCGTTATAGGCTGCTTGGAGTAATCCGTTATAGCAGGAATATCAGCTTCAAGGACAGCACTATTAACACCTAGCCAATTCCAGGTTTTTACTGGAATCGGGCTTAAATTCTTCTGTAGTTCCATGTCATCATCCCCTATCCAATGGTGCCTTCCAGTTCTATATTAATTAAATTATTCATTTCCACAGCATATTCCAAGGGAAGCTCCTTGGCAATCGGTTCTGCAAACCCTCTTACAATCATAGCTTTAGCTTCTTGCTCACTAATACCCCGGCTCATGAGATAAAAGATAGCCTCCTCGCTGATTCTGCCAATTTTTGCTTCGTGACCGATATCTACCTCATCATTTTGAATATCAATGACCGGCAGGGTATCAGAACGAGAAAGATCGTCCAGCATTAAGGATTCGCAGCTTACCAAGGATTTGCAATGGTGGGCATTGGCCGCTACTTTTACCGCACCACGATAAACAGCAACTCCTCCGCCTTTGGAAATAGACCGGGAATTAATATTGGAAGAGGTATACGGTGCCGCATGAATCACAGCCGCCCCTGTATCCAGCACCTGCCCGCCAGCCGCAAAAGTGACACCGTTAAACTCCGCTCGTGCTCCTTCTCCCTTGAGAATACTACGGGGATACAGCATGGAAATCTTAGAACCAAAAGAACCAGAAACCCATTCAATGCTGCCATTTTTTTCTACCAAGGCTCGCTTGGTATTTAAATTCAGCATATTTCTCGACCAGTTTTCGATGGTAGAGTAGCGGAGACTAGCATCTTCTTTTATGTATAACTCAACGCATCCTGCATGCAAATTCGTAACATTATATTTAGGAGCAGAACAGCCTTCAATAAAATGAAGTTTCGCCCCTTTATCCACGATAATTAATGTATGCTCAAACTGCCCTGCCCCTGGCGAATTCAAACGAAAATAAGACTGCAGCGGTATTTCCACCTGAACACCAGGCGGAACGTAGACAAAGGAACCACCTGACCAAACAGCTCCATGCAGGGCTACAAATTTATGATCATTTGGTGTAACAAGCTTCATGAAATATTCCTTAATCATAGGCTCATACTCTCTTAGGGCACTTTCCATGTCAGTATAGACTACACCTTGCTTGACCAGTTCTTCTTTGACACTGTGATAAACTACTTCAGAATCGTACTGAGCTCCTACACCAGCTAATGATTCTCGTTCAGCTTGGGGAATTCCCAGACGTTCAAATGTATCTTTAATATCATCAGGAACCTCTTGCCACTTTCCCTTCATTTCTGTGTCTGGGCGGACATAGGTAACAATATCATCCATATCCAGTTCGTGCAGAGAAGGTCCCCATGTCGGCATAGGTGTTTGATTGTAAATTTCTAAAGAACGAAGGCGAAACTCTCGCATCCATTCTGGATCATTCTTTTCTTTGGAAATATCCAGCACAATTTGAGGGGTTAGTCCTTTTGAGGCTTTATAACGATAGCGATCTTTATTTTTAATATCATAAAGACCTCGATCAATATCCTCAACAACAGTCTTTTTCTTATCCATGAAGCATATTCACCTCACCTGAATCCAGAGCGTCTCCTCCCAGATGTAGAAAACCATTTTCATTGATTTGGGATATCAAGGAAGCATCACCGGTCTGGAGAATTTTCCCGTTCATTAAGATGTGAACATAATCTACGTCTAATTGCTCAAGAATCTTGGTATTATGTGTAATAATTAAAATTGCATTCTGCTCGTTTTTGAAGTGTTTTACTCCTGAGGAAACAATACGAACAGCATCAATATCTAAGCCCGAATCCGTTTCATCCAGCATTGCCAATTGAGGATTGAGCATCATCATTTGTAATATTTCATTTCTTTTCTTTTCTCCACCTGAAAAGCCGACGTTTACATGTCGTGCTGCATATGTATTGTCTATTTTTAAGGTCTCCATAGCTTGTTTCAGCTCTTTCTTAAAAGCCATAATTTTTATAGTTTCACCAGTTATCGCATTTTTTGCTGTCCGCAATAAATTTTCTACCGTTATCCCTGGTATTTCTTCAGGATTTTGAAAAGATAGAAAGATTCCTTTTCTAGCTCTTTCATAGGTTTTTAAAGCTGTAATGTCTTCACCTTCAAAAGCAATGGACCCAGCCGTTATTTCATACTTTGGATGGCCCATAATCAAATTCACTAACGTCGATTTTCCGGAGCCATTAGGACCCATAATAACATGAACTTCGCCCTTATTGATTTCAAGATTCAAGCCTTTTAAGATTTCTTTGCCTTCAACGGCTGCATGTAACCCATGAATTGCTAAGAGTTTTTCTGCCATTTTTTCACCTCATTATTACTATCCGTCATTTATTATCTTTATCTATTTTTCAGGGTTTAATCCCTAGTATTCATAGTGAAATGCTGGGAATTAAATTTATTTTATTCTTTTTTGTACAGCATGTCAAGCCATACAAGATTTGTAAAAATATTTAAAATCTTATTGTTATATATTGAAGTAAGTAAAATGCTGATGCATACTTTTAAACAATCGAACCTTTTTAGCCCCCTAGAAGATTTGAACAATATGCCTTAACTCTGGTA
>NZ_JAJHJB010000087.1:0-6551 GCF_020819555.1 Pelosinus baikalensis | reverse complement strand
CTGTGAGCTATTTATTGTTATTTAACTGTCGCACTTCATTTTACAATCTATCATTTTAAAAAACTTTCTACACTAAAATCGGAACTCTATTAATAATTTTTAAACTTTTGGAAAAATGTCAATAAAATGCCGGGCGGCAGCAGATAAATATCGGTTTCGTATCCAAATGACCGCAGCAGGTCTTGTTTTAAGCGGTGGTTCAATAATTTCTTTAAAAGTTAAATTATTACTGGGAATAAAGTTTGTTGCAGATTTTGGTACGATTGCTATACCTAATCCGGCAGCTGCCCAGGCCAGCATAGATCTTACATCAGTATGTCGGCAAAGAATCTTCGGTTCCAAACCAACTTCTCGATAGTAGTTTAAAAGAGCTTCATGTTTATGGCATATTATTAAGGGTTTATCAGCAAGTTCGACCAGCCGCACGAAATCTGTTGTCACAACATAAGCCGCTTTAGGATTAAAGGCAGCTACGATAGGTTCGTCCGGCAAGGCTACTGTTTCATAGGTTTCTAAATCAGTCGGAATCCGCGTAATACCGATTTCCACTATTCCACTACGCAGCAGTTCCTCAATCTTATTTGTGTCACCTTCCCATATTTGAAAAGTGACTCCTGGATACTGCTCATGAAAAGTATTAATTTTCCTTGGCAAAAAGGTAGCATCCCAGGAGGCTGTGATGCCAACTGGTAGTGTTCCTTGCGTTCCTTCTTCAATGTCCTTTAATTCTTTTACAGTTTTTTTAGACAACTCCATCATTTGCTCTGCCCGAATACGTAATGTCTGCCCTGCAGCTGTAAGTTGAATTTTACGACTTCCAGACCTTTCTATTAGCCTGACTCCCAGTTCGGTTTCAAGCAGTTTAAGCTGTTGACTAAGCGGAGGTTGAGCCATATGTAATCGCTTAGCAGCTTTTGTTATTTGCCCTTCTTCAGCAACCGCAAGAAAATATCGAAGTTTCCTAATATCCATACAGTCAGTATTCTCCTTACAATTTCATACTTGTTTCCATATGAAATTACGACTTTTTAAATATTATACATATGAATTTCCTCTTGCTATAATTATACATAAATTGAGATATATCACAATAGAAACAAGGAAAATGGAGATGACTATTTATGGAAAATGCGAAAACACTAGTTCAAGAGAAATTATGGACAATACCGTTTACACTTATCGCTGTAGTAAATTTTCTTACCTACGTTGGCAACTTTATGCTACTATCAACTTTGCCTATGCTGATCCTTCATATAGGTGGGAGCACATTAATGGCTGGGCTGATAACGGGTATTTATTCCTTGACAGCATTTATATCTCGCTTACACATAGGCACTTTACTAGATCGTAAAGGTAGAACATCGATTTTACTTGTCGGTTTAAGCGTGATGTTAATAATAATAGTTTCTTATAACACAGTAGCCTATTCGGTGATCTTGTTGCTAATGCTGCGAGCAATACACGGAGTTGGTTGGAGTACTGTAACTACATCAACAAATACTATCGCTTCTGATTTAATTCCAGCTACTCGCAGGAGTGAAGGTATGGGTTTTTTCGGGATTTCAATATCGGTGGCAATGGTTATCGGACCTGGGTTAGGCTTATATATTATGGAACATTATAGCTATACCTTACTTTTCATTCTTTCAGCTTGTTTCATAATATTGGCGCTAATCACTGGTTTTTCGGCAAGTTACTGCCGTCAAAACTACCAAAGTAGCCAATTGGCCAATGTAAAATCAACGGAAGATACAGCACAGCAGAATGGAAAACTGGCGGTTATAGAGAAAAGTGCTTTAGGGCCGTCATTTTTATTTTTCATTATTGTTATAACTTATTCTACCATTATGATCTTTTTGCCTCCATACGCAAGTGATAGAGGGGTAACAGATATTGCAGCATTTTTTACTATTATTGCATTGGCTATGATGTTTACAAGACTAACAACAGGTCGAATAGCTGATCGATATGGAACTGCCAAAGTTATAATACCAGGTATGGTTTTATTGGGAATTGCATTGCAAATATTATCTGTAGCTACTTCATTGCCAATGTTTCTGATTGCCGCTGTATTTTACGGATTGGGGTACGGTTCCGTCCAGCCTGCGTTAAATGCATTGGTTATTTCGCTTGCACCGGTTGAAAGAAGAGGAACAGCCAATGCAACATTTATGTGCGCGCAGGATATGGCAGGAATACTTGGTTCCGTTATTTGGGGACTTGTAGCACAGGTATTTGGGTTTAGTTATATTTACAGTTCTTCGGCTATTTTAATTGTAATAGCTGTCATCTGGTATTTAGCATCTACCAATGGCAACTTAATTTATAAGAAAACACACTAGCGCGGTCTTTTAGATTACCGCCTATCAATTGTTAATCAAACCCGTCAAAGCCACCTTTATGAGGGTTCTTAATTGCAAAGATCTTATACTTTCTTATATCAAAAACTATATCTGGGAAGAAAAAGTTTCAGGTAGACTGCTTATTTAATATTTTAAAAATTAAGGTCTGATAAAACCCACGTTAAGAAGTTTAGTACTAAAAACGACCGTATTTGGAACTATGGTAGAATACTTATAAACCTACTATATTATAAGTAATTTTCAGTTCCTAAACTATTACTAAAAACAAAGTACCAAAACAATTGAAATATAACCTTTATGATACTTAATATTGGATATTACTAGCTTAACGAGGATAAAACTCTTAAATTATCCTCATTTATTCCCCTATCGTGGGTTTTGTCGAAAATGTTGGCGACGCCCCGCTAATGAGTGGAAGAAGCGGGAATCCATCTATAAAGAGTAGGAATAGATACTCCTAAGTTTTGTGCAACATCTTTTGGCGCAATCCCATTCACAAGCAACTTTTTCGCCGCAATAATTTTACTATCCGTCATTTTACGTTTGCGGCCACCAATTCGACCTTGCAGTCGTGCTGCAAGTAACCCTGCACGAGTACGTTCTACAATCAGTTCTCTTTCCATTTGGGCTAGACTTGCCATCACATGGAAAAAGAAACGTCCTGATGGGGTAGCGGTATCAATACTATCAGTTAGACTCTTAAAATGAACACCTCGTTCGGATAGATTATTCACTAAATCCACCAGCCCTTTTACACTGCGACCGAGTCGGTCTAACTTCCATACAATTAACGTATCCCCTTCACGCAGTACTTCTAAGGCAATCTTCAATCCTGGGCGATCGGAACGTGTGCCACTCATTTGATCTTCATATATTTTTCCGCAATTGGCCTGAGTCAAAGCAGTATGCTGTAAACTTAGGCTTTGATCTTGTGTCGATACTCGTGCATATCCAATCAACATGATTTTTCTCCTTTGTATATTTAATATTAATAATTACACTTGCCTAAAATTATCATTACTCGTTACAATAGTAACAAAACGAGAATTTTATTTCAAGAATAGTTTTCGAGAATGAAATACGGTCGTTATTAGGCTATTCTCTATAGATTTTATGTTTTATTGAAAACGAACGTTTTTGATAGGAGTGTTGATGTAATGCCAGTTGAGTTTTTAACATCTGAGCAAAAAGATCAATATGGACAATTCACAGTTGAACCCTCTCCAGAACAATTAGCAAAATACTTTCTCTTTGATGATCATGATCGTAGTCTAATTTTTAGACACCGAGGTCAGCATAACCGATTAGGATTTGCTATTCAACTAGGAACACTACGCTTTTTAGGCACTTTTTTATCCGATCCTACGGAAGTACCAGTAAATGTATACCAATATGTTGCTAAACAATTAAACATTGATATCGGCGACCTAGCGTGTTATCGTGACGGCGAAAGCCGCTGGGATCATACATCTGAAATATGCAAAGCCTTTGGATATACATATTTTAATGATCAGCCGATTCATTGGAAATTGGTAAGATGGTTATATACTCGAGCTTGGCTTTCGACCGAAAGACCCAGTATTCTCTTTGATATTACAACGGCGCGTTGTGTAGATCAAAAAATCATTTTGCCAGGCGTTACGATCTTGGAAAGGCTCATTTCGCAGGTTCGTGACCGCGCAAATCTAATGTTGTGGAAAAAGCTTTCCCATCTTCCGAACAGTGAGCAGCGTAATCGGTTGGAGAATATCCTAAAACCGGATTCACAACATAGACAGTCGGTACTGGATCTACTAAGGCGTTCACCGACAAATCCATCTGTATCTGGACTTTTAAAAGCAATTGAACGACTTAAAGTGATTCGATCATTAGGAGCTCAGAACTGGAATCTTTCTCATATCCCAATAGGGCGAATTCGGATGCTGGCAAGATATGCTTCTATGGCCATGGAGCAAGTATTTTCCACTATGGCTAGAGGGGCTAACCGTAAAGACGAAAAGACTAGGCTTCGAACAATTCGGGATTTGGATTCAGCGGCAAGAAAGCTGGGAGAGGCCTGTTCCTTGCTGTTGGATGAAAACGTTTCAGCTACCGACTTGCGGAAGATTATTTTTTCAAAAATACCCAAAAACGACTTAGAATCCTCTGTACAAACGGTAGCTAGTCTAACTAAGCCACAGGGGCAAACGGTCGCCTTTGATGAGTTGTTCCGGAATTATTCTACTGTCCGCAGATACCTTCCTAAATTAATGGAAACGTTGCAGTTTTACGCCAACTCTGCCGGTCAATCTGCCGTGCGAATATGGGAGTTTCTTGCTGCCAGTGAATCTAAATCCGGGAAACATAAATATTCTGATGCACCTTTAGATGGCATTAGTCCTTTTTGGAGAAAGCTTGTTACTAAAGATTTAACAAATACAATAGACCCTTGCGGCTATACATTTTGGGCAATTGACAGAATGTACGATGCTTTGAAAAAGCACGACATCTATGTCCGCGATAGTCAACACTACGGCGATCCAAGGGAACAATTGCTGCAAGGGAGTGCTTGGGAAACCGCCAGACCGCAGATATTACGAATGCTGGAATGGCCTTCGTCTGCAGAGGAAGCTTTGGAACCATTAGCGAAAGAACTAGATCAAGCTTATAGAAAGGCTGCTGAACGGTGGGCAGACAATCCGGTAGTACGAATTGAAAGCTTTGCAGGACACGATAGATTAATACTGTCACCCCTTGATAAACTGGAAGAATCGGAATCGGTTAAAATACTAAGAAACCAGGTTCGTTCCCTTCTGCCGCGTATCGATTTGCCAGAACTTATTCTAGAAGTGGATCAATGGACAAACTTTACCGCCGCTTTTACTCACATAAGTCAAGGCGACTCACGAATGAAAGATCTTAACATCAGCAGCTGTGCTATACTAATTGCCCGATCTTGTAATATTGGGCTAGATCCAGTAGTAAAGCCGAGCATATCTTCATTAGAATATGATCGGCTTACGTGGGTAGAGCAAAACTATTTTCGAACAGAAACGATCACAAAGGCTAACGCTGCTTTGGTTGCGTATCATGCTCCTTTGGAATTAGCACAAGTATGGGGTGGCGGCGAAGTAGCATCCGCTGATGGACTTCGATTTGTGATTCCTGTTAAGACAATCCATTCAGGACCCAATCCTAAATATTTCGGTGCTGGACGCGGCGTTACCTATTACAACTTTACAAGTGACCAATTTATGGGGTTCCATGGGATAGTCATTCCAGGAACGATACGAGATTCGCTATATTTATTAGAAGGAATATTGGAGCAGCAAACAGTTTTACAACCAAAGGAAATCATGACCGATACCGCAGGATACAGTGATATTATATTTGGACTGTTCGGTCTTCTTGGTTATCAGTTTAGTCCCCGTATTGCAGATGTTGGAAGTTTGAGGTTTTGGCGGTTTGACCCCAACGCTGATTACGGCGAATTGAACAAGTTGGCTAAACACCGTATACGCAAAGATATTATCGGCAGATATTGGGACGATATGTTGAGAGTGGCTGGGTCTTTAAAGCTTGGCACAGTCAATTCGACGCAGTTAATCAGAACTCTACAACGTGATGGTAAACCAACGATGTTAGCACGAGTGATCGGAGAATTGGGCCGTATCTTTAAAACAAAACACCTTCTCATGGTTATGGATGATCCCAACTATCGCAGAAAAATACTGACACAATTGAATCGTGGAGAGTCCCGTCATAATCTAGCCCGAAACGTATTTTATGGAAAAAAAGGTGAATTACATCAAGCGTATCGTGAAGGACAAGAGGATCAGTTAGGTGCGCTGGGACTGGTTGTTAATGCAATTATTCTGTGGAATACACGGTATATGGCAATAGCTCTCGATGCACTCCGTAAAGAAGGTAAAACCATTGACGAGGCTGATGTGCAAAGGCTATCCCCACTCGGTTTTGATCATATCAACATCGTAGGCAGATATTCATTTCACTTACCTAAAGAAATTGAACATGGAGCATTGCGCCCGCTAATGAAGATTGATATTAAATAGGATAAGATAAGCCTTCAAAATCATCCTGGAATAATTTTGAAGGCTTATTCCGGTTTTTTGTTCCATTACTACTCATACCCCTAGTAGAGGGCGATGCCATGGAATGTAAAATGACTGGATCAGGAATTGGCGATTT
>NZ_JAJHJB010000086.1:0-6961 GCF_020819555.1 Pelosinus baikalensis | reverse complement strand
GACCATGGTGATTGATGAGACGGCTGATCTTGCAGAAGCGGCTCATAATACAATGATCAGCAAGACATCCGACTTTGGATCAGGATGCTCTGCCGACGGTAATCTGATCGTTGAAGAAAGGATTTTCGACAAGCTTTTGGATCGGCTTGTCATGGAAGGCGGGTATCTTGCGAATGAGGAACAAAAGAATAAACTTCGTGAGGTTATGTGGGATGAAGAAGGGCATCGTTTAGCCAGTACAGTAGCCATCGCTCCTCAACAATTAGCTGAAATTGCCGGATTTAGTATTCCAGCCGATCGGAAATTCATTATCATTATAGGTGACGGTATCGGTAAGGAATATCCGTTCTCTGGTGAAAAACTGACAACACTGCTTACGATTCATAAATACAAAACTGGTTTTGAGAATGCAATCCATATGATGCATGCCATTTATGCAGTAGGAGGCAAAGGACATTCGGTTGGAATTTATTCCTTCAATGATGACCATATTCACCGTCTTGCATTAGAGGCCCCTGTAAGTCGGATTATGGTTCGCCAGCCTCAGTCGAAGGCCAATGCCGGAGCATTTAATAATGGTATGCCGATGACGTCGAGTATGGGATGCGGAACTTGGGGAGGCAATATTGTTTCTGAGAATGTTTGTCTCAAGCACTATATGAATACAACGTGGGTATCAAGGCCGATTCCAGAGGATAGACCTTCTGACCAAGAGCTGTTTGGCGAGTTTTACAATTCAGAGTTTGAAAAGTAAAGACAATGTGGTACACGTTCTTTTAAAATATTCAATAAAAGGGAGCCTTAGAAGGCTCCCTATGTTGACTGTGATAGGGGTGTCAAATTGAATTGGCAAAGAAATCTCTGGTGCTTATGGAGCGGCTGTATTATCTCCAGCGCAAGCTACACTATGCTTATACCATTTTTACCCTTATATCTTTTGGATCTAGGGGTAACCGGTACAGCTATCAATTTATGGTCAGCTATAGTGTTCTCAGTCACTTTTTTTATTAGCGCCCTTATGTCACCCTATTGGGGACGGAAGGCTGATAAGTCAGGGAAGCGCCGAATGCTCATTCGCGCAGGTTTTAGTCTGGCAGCAGCCTATTTTCTAGGATCTCTTGTTAGGAACCCGATAGAATTGTTTATGGTTAGGATACTTCAAGGATTTGCTACTGGTTTCGTTCCTGCAGCATTGTCAATTGTTGCTTCTACTGCACCCAAAGAGAAAATAGGCTTTAGCCTGGGAATTATGCAGACAGCAACTCTTGTAGGGAGCATTATAGGACCGTTATTTGGTGGTACTTTGTCTCACTTATTTGGAATACGCATGTCGTTTATAGTAGCAGCTTGCATAATGTTCATTGGTACATTAGTTGTCAGCTTGTTCGTAACTGAGCCCGCTCGTAATGAAGTGCCACAAGCGAGTGGAGTAATCGATGATTTAAAGACTGCATTTAATAATCTTATTTTGTTAGAGATGCTAGTACTCTTATTTATTGCCCAAATTGCTGTTATGGTACTTCAACCGCTGATCACCTTGTATGTAGCTGAACTTCAGGGGCAATTGGAAGGTACAGTTTTAATATCAGGCATCATCTTTAGTCTAGCAGGTATTGCTGGCGCCATTGCTGCACCTCTATGGGGGAAGGGCGGACAAAAGGCAGGGTTCTCTCAGGTTCTGATTAGTGGATTTCTTGGAGCGGGCCTATTCAATAGTTTACAATTTTTTGTGGGAGATATCTGGAGTTTCGCCTTATTGCAATTTATCTTCGGTTTTTTTATTGCTGGCATTTATGTTGCTGTAAATGCAATTGTGGTGGCTAATACCAATGAAGGTTTTCGAGGTCGCGCTTTTGGTCTTACCATGAGTGCCAATCAGTTAGGTTCGATGTTTGGTCCGCTAATCGGTGGAGTAGTTAGTGGGTGGATCGGTATTAAATTCATATTTATATATACGGGTATCTTTTTAATTATAGTTGGCTTTGTTATATGGAGGCAGCGTGGGAAATATTAAAAGGCAATATTCTTACTTTTAACTGGGGCTGTTTTTATAGCGCTGGATTTCAGTTCGGAAAACTTAATTTTCGCAAACGTTTTAGATGAAGAAGGTAATACAAATATACCAAATAATTGTCAGGAGTGATAGTATGGTAAAACCTTTACGAAAAGGAAATTTGGTATCGATTCTCAGTGCTGAGGAAGCCGTTAAATTGATCCCTGATGGTGCGACGGTTGCATTCTGTGGTGCAGGTAGTGGTTTGACAGAGGCAACAGTGGTTATTGAGGCACTAGCCCAACGATTTCAAAAGTCGCAGCAGCCACGGAATTTAACTTTCTTACATTCTACTAGTCTTGGTGATCGTGATGGTCGAGGAATGGTTCTTCTCGCTCAAGCAGGGTTATGCCGTAAGGTTATCGCTGGTCATTGGGGACAATCATCACGTTTAGCGGAAATGGCGGAAAGAAATGAGATTGAAGCCTATAATTTTCCTCAAGGGGTCATGTGTCAATTACTTCGTTCAGCCGCAGCTGGGCACCCAGGAATTCTTACCCATGTAGGATTGGGTACTTTTATTGATCCTCGGCAAAGGGGCGGAAAGCTTAATGAACGCACCAAAGAAGATCTGATCCAACTCATGGAAGTGAATGGACAAGAATGGCTATTTTATCCAGCAATTCGCCCTGATGTAGCCATTATCCGAGGTACAGCAGCTGATACTGAAGGATATATCAGTATGGACGATGAGATTGTTTATTTGGATACATTGGCGATGGCCCAAGCTGCCTATAACAATGGAGGAAGTGTCATTGTCCAGGTACAACGGATAGTGAAAGAACGTACCCAGCATTCTAAGTCAGTAAAAATTCCTGGGTATCTGGTTGACGCTGTAGTCGTTGTTCCAGAACAAGCCCAAATGTGTTCTGGTTCAATGAATCGTTTTATCTCTGGAGATTTTATGTTAGAAACAAGAGCAGGTATACCCCTTCCTCTTAATGAGCGTAAGGTCATTGCTCGTCGTGCTCTTCTTGAAGTGGCTCCTGGCAACGTAAGTGTAGGTATTTCTGATGACATTGATATAGTGGCACGAGAAGAAGAAGTTAACGAAGACTTTGCTCTAACAGTGGAAATTGGCTCAATTGGCGGCATTTGTGCCCAAGGAATCTTATTTGAGGCCAACCCTAAGATGCGGGCCATGTTAGATATGCCATCTCAGTTTGACTTCTATGATGGTGGCGGACTGGATATATGCTTTTTAAATTTTACTGAGGCTGACCAAGCAGGAAATGTTAATGTACACCGATTGAAAGGAAAAATAGCGGGGACGGGAGGATTTGTTGATATCTGTCAAAACAGCGATAAGGTTATTTTTGGCGGTACATTAACAGTAGGTGGTTTAAAAATAGCAATTGAAGATGGCAAAGTGAAAATTCATCAAGAGGGGAATTCTCAGGCAATTATTTCACAAGTGCCTGAAATTACTTTTAACGGTAAAGATGCTCTGCGTCGCGGTCAAGAGGTGCTTTATATTACGGAACGAGCTGTCTTCCGTCTCACACCGGAAGGTCTTGAACTGTGTGAAATTGCGCCTGGTATGGATTTAGAAAAAGATATTATAGAGCAAATGGGTTTTAGACCTAAAATTGCTGAGGATTTAAAAGAAATGGATCACCGTTTGTTCTCTCCTGAGCCAATGGGTATTCAAAGTGAGTGGCATAAGTGACGACACCGTGCCAAGAGTATGAAAATATAGTATACATAATCATAGTAAGTACTAATGGATAGGTTTGCTCAGCTTTCCTTTCAAATAGAGCTTTTCTCTCTCAAATGAACGAATGGCAAGGTGAGAAATTCACGAAGAGGTATCCAAGAATGTTATAATATTCTATATAAGGAAGTGGAATCGAATACGTGATTAGAGGCATGGACTAGGAATGAATTTGAGTGCCGGAAATTTATATTTTAATATATCCTAATATTGATAAAGGGGAGTTTGTCATGCAAAACAATTTAAAATCTGCGACTTTAACAGCTGTAAGACCTACGAAAGTACGTTGGTTCATGCTGTCACTCATCATGATGATAATGGTTATAAATTATCTTGATAGAGGTAACCTTGCTGTAGCCGCTCCAGTTATGCAGAAAGAATTAGGGCTTGATCCTGCTACAATGGGTATTCTATTTTCTGCTTTTGCCTGGTCTTATGCTTTTTGTATTCCCTTTGCTGGTGCCCTTTTGGACAAGATTGGTCCACGACTCATGTTTACAATCGGAATTGTTGGCTGGTCTGTTGCTACCGTTGCTATCGGTTTTACAAACACCTTAGCAGCTTTACTCGGTGCTCGTACTATGGTTGGCATTTTTGAGGCACCAACCATCCCAACCAATGTTCGTTGTGTTGCTGCATGGTTTCCAGATCGCGAAAGAGCCTTGGCCGTTGGTATGTATACTTCTATGCAATATGTTGCACTAGGATTTTTAACACCTGTTCTTGCTTGGATACTTGTCACTTATGGGTGGAAAATGATCTTTTTTATTACTGGTGCACTTGGTTTAGTGGTTGCGATTATTTGGCATTTAAACTATCGAGATCCAAAAGACTGTCACATTATTAATAAAGCTGAGATGGATTATATCAAAGAGGGCGGCGCATTGGTTAACAGTGGTGTTGCTAAAGGAAATGTTGTTTCTTGGAAAACAGTCGGCAAATTGTTTCGTCAGCGTAAATTAGTTGGAATGTTTATTGGTCATTTTTCTATTATGACTACTTTGTTCTTCTTCATGACTTGGTTTCCAACGTATTTGATTAACGGCAAGGGACTTACGATTTTAAAAGGTGGCTACTATGCCATGATTCCTTTCTTGGTAGCTATTTGTGGTGCCTTGCTTGGTGGAAAATGGTCTGATTGGATGACTGACAAAGGGTATTCAAAAACAGTTTCACGCAAAGTTCCAATTATTACCGGATTCTTACTTGCAACCGTTATTCTAGGGGCTAATTATATGGATTCCATTAATGGTGTTATTATCTGTATGGCTATTGCATTTTTCGGTCAAGCAATGGCTTCTACCGTTACAGGCGCACTTTTATCCGATATAGCGCCGAAAGATCTTCTTGGACTTTCTGGCGGATTGCTCAACTTTATTGCCAATATTGGCAGTGCTACATCTCCTATGGTTGTTGGTTTTATTGTACAAGGCACAGGCGGTTTCAATATGGCACTTGTATATGTATCTTGCGTGTCTATAATGGGGATATTGGCGTATACTTTGGTTCTTACTAAGGTTGAACGGATCGTGTTAGACGAAGACTAAATTTAAATATGGTAAATTAGGAGAGGGGATGATTCATATGAATCAATCAAATATGATATGGCCAGATAAAGTGACAATCTGCGAGGTGGGGCTGCGGGACGGACTGCAAAATGAAAAAATAATATTGAGTGTAGAAGAAAAGCTTGAACTTCTCGATATGGTAGTTGCATCTGGCATCAAAGTTATTGAAGTAGGATCTTTCGTGCATCCTAAGGCAATTCCTCAGATGGCCGATACGGAAAAAGTCGTACAGCGGATGAAAAGAGTTGATGGAGTAGAATATCGGGCTTTGGTGCCAAATTTAAAGGGTTTGGAACGTGCCCATGCAGCTGGCTTAACCAAAGCAAAGTTGACTGTATCTGTTAGTGAGTCTCATTGTATCAACAATTTCAATCAAACTCCTCTGGAAATGATGGAAGGATTTATTCCATGTGTTGAGTATGCCGCCAAACATAATATAAAGGTGTCAGGGGCATTATCTTCTGCCTGGGGATGTGCATTTGAAGGTAAAATACCAGTGCAACAAATCGAAAAAATAGTGCGAGAGTATCTGAAACTAGGGATTACTGTATTGTCCTTGTCAGATGCCACTGGCATGGGCAATCCCAGGCAAGTATATGAGATTGGGAAGTATATGGTAGAGACTTTTCCACAGATCAAATGGGTATTGCACTTCCATAATACTCGCGATATGGCCTTGTCCAATATCTTGGCTGGCATTCAAGCAGGTATTACCACTTTTGATGGTGCTTTTGGCGGGCTGGGTGGCTGTCCATATATTCCTGGAGCATCGGGGAATATTGCGACAGAAGATGTTGTTCATATGCTTCATGAGATGGGGATCGATACGGGTGTCGATTCGCTAAAAGCAATAGCCACAGCACGTACAGCCCAGCAAATGGTTGATCATCAAGCAGAAAGTCATGTTTTGAAAGCTGGACGCTGTGAAGATCTTACCAATGAAAGGGTGCGACATCAAAATAATAAATCATGATATAAGTTAGCTTTCTAGAGGATTATATTAATAGTTTCTTAATATAAATCGAATCTTATTTATCGATTGAATAGATAATGTAATTGATGTAAAATTTAAATAATAAGAATAAAGTAATTAATCTGGAAATTTGAAAATAGTAATTTCCCAGATGAGTAGTACAAAGGGGAACGGATAAAAAGAGCTATTTCTATTGCTTTAATAGATCGATCTAAAAAGAATCGATTAATGTTAGTTTCTTTAGTTTATAAGGTAAAGTCGTGCCCGTAATAGTAAACGAAGATAGAGTTAGGCTTAAGCCTAATCATTTTCTTAGAATCTACAATTTGACTATATTAAAAAGAAATGGGGGGTATTTATGAGTAAATTACTTAAAGCAGCTCAAGCTGGAACGGTAGAATCATCGGATATTCTTGTTCGGTTGATCCCTGGGGATGCAGGAAGCGGAATACAAGTGGAACTAGTAAGTCCTACAATGCAGCAATATGGAAAGCATATCAACAATCTTATAACTACGACACTTGTTAGCCATGGAATTGATGATGTACAGGTGAATGCTACTGACAGAGGCGCATTAGATTGTACAATAAAGGCCCGAGTAATAACCGCATTACAAAGAGCAGGAGAGTGAGGAGGATACAATGGAAAAGCTG
>NZ_JAJHJB010000085.1:0-7012 GCF_020819555.1 Pelosinus baikalensis | reverse complement strand
TAGTTTCAAAGTGCATCGGCAATCACCTCCCGTATTCAATTAAGGACAACTACTGCGAATAGTTGTCCTTAACTATTATACTGCAAATTTGTTACTTGCTGGAAAACTTTTTTTAGAATTGGGAGTTTTACCTCTTTATTCCCTCTGTTCTTTCAAAAAAAGACACAGCACTGCTCCACTAATGGATTGGCTGTGTCTTTATATATTATACATATATAGTAATTCACGAGAAGTTCAATGCTACATATATCTAATTAACTAATATCCTTTTTATTGAGGGTTATTCGGAGATAAGTTATGTAAAACCTTCTTTGCAATTTCTGGACAAGAGCGACGGAATTTCTGAAAATAGTGAAAAGATAATACCAGTATTTCCACGTTAGTGGCGGCTATAATGTTCACTGTATGCTTAGTCCTATTAACTAGACCAATTGCTCCGAGATATTTATCCGGAGATGTGTTATTTTTCCCAGATGATTGTATCGTACCTGAAAGAAGTATATTAAGTTCATTACTTACGTCGCCTCGACTTACAATGTAACTCCCAGCAGGACACGGTACAACAACACCACAACAATGTAAAATTTTTTTAGCCTGTGTTACGGACAGTCCTTTCAGTATCGGTATTATTTTATTTGGTGCATTCCCTAAACGGTTGCATAAAATAACCCATAATTCATCTTCGCTTATTAGTTGGCTATTTATAATGCTTGTAGTTTCAGCAAATTCTGAATGAAACCAATCGACAACTCGGTTGTTTAATGTTCTTTTTTTACTTGCTATATTAATTAGAGGAGAACCTACTGCACGCAGATGCTCAATATCATCTATCAGCATGACGAAACTAGCCATTAAACCAAGATTTGGATCTACGTAATTTACGCCCAAACGACGACTTCCATAGTGTTCATGAAGTGAGATTAAATGAAAATTGCAATTAACAAAGCCAAATTGCACTTGGTTATTTAAATATAATTCATAAATTTTTTCCATGAGCATATTAAGCGCCTGTGAACTTCGGTAGTCTGGGGATATCATCCCTTTTGAAATGAATGAGAAATTCTGTTTATCCTCTTCTTTGTAAAACTCATGAAACTTATTCATTAAAAAAATCTGTACTAATTCCGAAGGAAAATCTGAAATCCGCCCAACGTTCATTCTTGCGGTGCCGATAAGTTCTGTTCCAACCCTTACGTATAGTAGTATCCCCCATTCATCTAATTCATCATATAAAAGTTTATTACTATGATCGGCAGACACAAGCTTATAGGAAATTTCTTCAGCATAAATGCGATAACGTAAACGGTAGATTTCCATTTTTTCCTCTGGGGTTGTGGCGATACCGATTACTATAGGTTCTTCTAAGGCTTTTTTTTGATAAAATGGTATTGGGAGGGTATTGTTCATCTTTATCACTCCTAATAATATTAGTAAACATAGGACATTTACAGAAACTGCCAACCATTTCAATGTAAATATTCCATTTTCAGACAAAAAAACCTCTTTTTTAAAAAAGTTTTTTGTACGGAAGCAAGAATGTTTATGCGTTAATAACCTATATAGATAAGTCCTTTTTGTAGAATGAGAAAGGTTTTACTAACCAATCTTCGCTCAAAAGGAGGACAACTGCACACTGTATTCATACCAAAGTATTATCGGAAAGCATATATGGAAGTAGGTTAGAACATATGACTCTAAGTGAGAAAAAGTTTTTGCGCACAGATGTCTCAAAATGAAAATCGTTTATAACGCAAGGCAATCTAGGCTGAAAGAAACAAAAAAAGTAGTTCCTTGATCATTTGTTTTTACATCAATAACTGCGTTGTGCCTGTTGGCAATTCTATAGCATATTGGCAAGCCCAAACCAGTACCACTGGCTTTCGTGGTTATGAAAGGCGTGCCCAAATTTTCTAGTACATGAGCTGGCAAACCAGTTCCCTGGTCTTTTACAGATAAAACAATTTTATCTTGTTCTAAATCTGTACATATAACTAGTTCGCCTCCTTCTGGCATGGCTTCCACACCATTTCGTACCAAGTTAAGTAGTAATTGACGAATTTCATTTTCATCTAAATATAATGTAGATATTTCTTTAAGCTCGAGTTTTACCAATACATTTGAAGCAGCGGCATTAGCTTGAATTAACGGAAACAATTTATCAACTATCAAATTTAGTGAGCATTCTTTCAGTTCAGTTTTTTTATTCTTTGCTAATAAAAGGTATTCGCTAATGATTATGTTCGCTCTATCCAACTCTTCCATCATTAGGGTAAACCGATTTTTATAGTTACTAAGCTCATCTTTGGTTACCATCATCTGTAAGTATCCGCGTATTGTAGTCAACGGGTTACGTACCTCATGAGCAACACTGGCGGCCATTTCACCGATCAGATTCATTCTATCGGCATGAGCGGCAACTTGTTCTAAGTTATCACGAGCTGTGACATCACGAAGAATGCCTTCTCGAATCACTAAGTTCCCTGCTTCATCATAAGTAGGATGATAGTTTTGTTCAATATATACAGTACTTTTATCTTTGTGTATCAAGCGATATTTAAATGGTAAATGATTACGCAAAGAAGGATTATTTGCATATTGCTTGAACAACAGTAAATCGTCCGGATGTATTAAACTTTCAAACAGCTGTGAATCAGCATAGAACTTCTCTGAAGTATAGCCTGTAACCGCCAAAATCGATGGACTTATATACTCAACTTTAAGTTCAGGTAGTATTCTAATGCGGTAAATCACATCAACTGCATTTTCTGCAAGTAATCGGTATTGAACTTCTTTATTAATTAAGTCCATTCTTGTTTTCTCAAAATACACTAATAACGTTCCTGAAGCAATAATTAAACGAAGGATACCACAAATTAAGATAATCCATGAATAATACTCGGCTATATTAAGTAAAAAAGGAATAGTTGCAGTAGTAATGCCCCATAAGATAAATGCATATCCAGCAATTAACTTCCCTATTCCTTTTAGTTTTAAGTGGATAAAAATTCTACCTACAGATATGAGCATAATGAAAGAAAACCAAATAGGAATGAGCAACTTATAAAGAATAGGTAAATCCAATAATGTAAATCCAATGCTTATTGCGGACGCACTGGCAGCACCGTATAACCAGGTTCTTTTTAATGGTCTGTTAATAAAGAGATGAGCTGTATATATAAACATTAAAGCGCAACCAATAAACATCATTTGATAGATAATAAAGCCGATTAAAGATTGTTTCCAGTTAAATATTCCGGAATCGAAAAGAATAGTTCGTGAAAAATGGCAAGTCCAGCATATTACCCAGGCACCCATATAGCGTTCACGGTACTGAAAATATAGATAAATATATACAAGTAGCATTGAAATAGTTCCAGCTATTGCACCGAGCAAGGATAGATAAACATAATCCATAATTCCCATAATTCCCCTCATTAACCAAATTATATAAATTATTTGCTAACTTCGCCATAATTAACCAATATCCCTCCTTTTGGTTGTGGCAGCTGAGCAAAGGTGTCGATTGTGTAATACTTGTGGGTAGGTATGTAATGATCGGTATTGGCTGTAGCGTAGATCATTACGGGCTCTTTTAAAGCTAACGGATATCCCCGTTAGCTTTTTATATTTTTAAAATAGGGAAATCTGCATTTAGCATACATAAAAAAAGAGGTCAGCGGATTTTTAATGTGTACCCTTTGTCAAGGACAGTAAAAAAAAAGCCTATGCAGTTTTAAGAAGATGATTCCTGTATTGAACAGGAGTCATCTTTTTTAAGTCCCATTGATACCGATAATTGTTGTAGTAAATCATGTATTGCTTTATCTCATTTTTTAGTTGTTCTAATGTATCACATGTCTTTATATAAGCTTCATCTTTGAAGTGACCAAAAAAAGATTCCTGAGGTGCATTATCCCAGCAATTGCCTCTTCTTGACATAGACTGACCTAATCCAGATTTTCTAAACAATTTCTGAAATATAGGGCTGGTATAATCGACTAAGAAAAAGGGATTACTCCCTTTCCCTCGTCTAAGAACCGTACGTGAGAGTTTCCCGCTCATACGGCTCAAGCATTTCTTAACCATTTCTGGCGGCAAACAGTGATTTTAAGTTTATCTTTCTTTTTACAAAATACGCTTCATGTATGAAGGGATTTTTAGAAATCTGTAATTTAGGGTGTCGGATGATATTTATCCTTCTTAGATTTATGAGGCTGTATTCACCCGACATGAACAGCCATGGCTTATCATTCTTTTCATGCCAATATTTCTTTAATCTCCACCATGAATTTTTGTTAGGGTGGCGATGTTTTGCCCATTGTTGCAATAGAAGATATAGTGTGTTGTTGATATGGGAAAAAGCTTGACTTGCTACCACATGCCTGTGGTAGTTGGACCAACCTCTGATTACTTGATTTAATCTGCGGATTATTTCGGATTGACTGGTTGCTTTTCCTTGTTTCAGAATAATGGTAGCACATTTCTTGACCAGAGTTTTTATTGAGTTTTTTGAAGGTTTAACAATTAATTTCCCTTTGAATTTTCGAAATGTCCAACCGAGAAAGTCGAAGCCCTTATCTATATGCGTAATCAGCGTTTTTTCTTCGGACAGAGTTAATCCACGTGTTTCAAGAAATTGGCTGACCATGTCTTTTAGTTCTTCTGCTATTTCTTTTGTCTTTGCGGTAATGATAAAGTCATCGGCATAGCGTACTAGATTGACTTTGCTCTTTGCACGATAGTGATTTTCGATTTTACCCTTGGAATTTCGATGGTATTTATCTTGAATTAACTTTTCAAGACCGTCTAGAGTCATGTTTGCATATATGCTTGAAATCGCTCCGCCCTGTGGTGAACCTAAGTTCGTGGGGAATAAATGGCCTTCATATATAAACCCTGATTTTAGGAATTGCTTCATAATTCTTTTGTCCATCGGAATATTTTTCTGTAACCAATCGTGATTAATGTTGTCAAAACAGCCTCTGATGTCGCCCTCTAGTATCCATGTCGGAGAGCATTCTCTTGCCAGTACATTAAATATTTGTTCACAGGCATCTTTAGCACTTCTACCCTTACGAAATCCAAAAGAGATGTGATCGCCTGTAGTTTCAGCTATTGGTTCAAGTGCTAATGCATAAATGTTTGCATGGCCCGGTCGTACATGACAGGGATTCCTAGCGGTCGTTTCTTGTTTTTGCCCTTCTTTTCAATAAAAACTCGTCTAAGCGGTTTTGCTAGATAACGTTTGTCTGTAAGTGCTAAAACTGCCTTCATCTTTGATGATGAGGTTGACCAGAGTTTTTTGTCAATCCCAGAGGTGTTCTTTCCCTTGTTTGATGTTACCTTCTTTACCGAATAGGCTTTGGCATAAAATGAATGCGTTAGTAAGTATTGTAATCTTTTGACTTTGTTCTTGTCACCCTTCACTGTTGCCTTAGCGATTCTGGTCTGTAGCCTATTAACCTCTTTTTCCACCTGTGTCCAATCAATGGATTCCCATTGGTCAGCCAGTGTGTTTTCGTCTTTTAGCCTCTCGGTTTTATCCGTCGTTGAGTTACTAAAATTCATAGGTTTAACGTCCTTTCCTGCCAAGAAATACCACAGAGTAAGTCAGCACTCTTTCGAGGTAGGGCAAAGTCTGAACCCCTATCTTCTTTCATTACAAAAGTAGCATTTGCTTTTTACTCTTTTCTTCTGCCCTCTATGCCGTTTCTTATCCTTGCGGTTAGATACCTCTTTCTTGTGGGGAGCATATAGGGTTTACCAAGTTCCGCATAATATATAATTGTGAAAGCTTTAGGAGCCACCTTTAAACCGGGAGTTCGTTATCCATTCGCATTGGTTTAACAGTTTGCCTTTGCTCGACTCCTTACCATTTTGGTCGAAGCGTTTCAGCCTATTTCGCTTCCTCCAGCGTAACGATTTCTACAGTGATTCACTCTACGTTCTCCATAGCTTTCTTACCCTAGCAGTTATCCCAGTTTTAGGCTACTCGGATTTCCACATTGTCTTGTGAGCTTTCTAACCCAAACGTTACCATTCACGCTAGTCACAATAGAGTTGCCCCGAATGGATGGGGTAGCCTTTCGGCAATATATCACGCGACTTCTTGTCGCACGTGAACGCCTTGATCCGAGTGAATAAAGGCATCCTTCGGCAATTTGATTTTCCTGTTTTTCTTTAGCTTCCAAATCGTATCCGTTGCTATATCTAACGTTAATCGATCCGACACATGATAAGCCACCACTTCATTCGTAGAGCTATCCTTAATTGTTGATAGGTATGCCTTTTTTCCTTGCCCATAAAATAAATACGTAATATCAGTAAGCAGTACTTTCCCTGGTGTGTTTTGTTTGAAATTTCGTTTTAGCAAATTTGGCAGCACGCTATGTTCCTGTGTTGCTTTCATCATTCTTTTATATGGATTTGCCTTCCATGTAAAAAGAAATATGTGGACTACCTTTGCGTATGGCAAATAACAGAATATCACATGACAAACGAAAAAAAGAGTGTCCACCTGAAAAGATTGAAGCTATAAAGGCGGCATTTCGCCATTTTGGTATGTTATGAGAGGTCTTTATGAAAGCAACGATTAATCGACAACTATTCATTGAAAACATTTCTCCTATTCCTGCTACAAATGGAGTTTCAATTCTAATTGCTGATGGTATTTTATCAGTGGCTAGTTTTGGCCAAGGTGCCATAGGTAGGATACCGGCCTATGTGCTAAGTAATGGACAGGCGTTTCTGAAGTCAGAGCAATGGAGTCAAGTTGTCTCTATAATCGAAAATAGCCCAAACTTATATACAGATATAAATATTTGAACTTAAACGGATTCCGTTTAAGCTTTTAGAGTGGTATTATATAGACAAGGCGGTGCATCCGCCTTTTTCTTTAACCGTTCAATCGAACATATGTACTAACCACACACATTTCTACGAGCAGTAAAAATTTAGATACATGAAAAGAAGGTGATTTTTATGCGGACTAGTGACAATATGAATATTGCCA
>NZ_JAJHJB010000084.1:0-7472 GCF_020819555.1 Pelosinus baikalensis | reverse complement strand
AGTGATCATTTTTTTCTAGTGAGGGCTTGACTTTAGTTAGCTGGTCTTGTGTCCCATTCTATTTAGCAATGTAAGGTCCTAATTGTTTGTTAGTGAATTTGAAACTTGATTTTTCATTTTTCAGCCACATATTCCCCTTGATGATAAAAACGTATATAGCGATGACAAAGTAAATTATTCCATAAATCCAGTCAAGTTGGGTTGTTAAATTATTTGAAACAATATAATTGATGTACCAATATCCAATAGGAATATGAAAAAATAAAACTGCGAATAAGCCGGGATTGTAAATAGTTTTGGCTCTTATATTAGCGAAAAAACCATGCCAGAAAAATTGGAAAAATCCCATAAGGATCGGTGCAAGGCCTAACCATATCTTATCGACAAAAAAGACGGGGATAAGATAAAAGATATAGGCAATTAAGATATTTATGACCATAGCCGATTGACTATTCAAAGGATATCTTTCCGGATTCGTACTTTTGAATATTACAATGTTAAAAATTCCCGGGAAATATCCCGGCCAACGATATTCTTCAAATTGATGAATTAGGATTGCAACAAAACTCAGCCATAAAATCATCTTTATTTCTGATATATTTTGCTGATCAAGTAATAAATAAGCACATACTGCTAAGGCTACAAACCCGCCTATATCATGCCAATATTTTCTTAAAAAGTTCATATTCTTTCACCTCATTCTTTTAATTTTCGTGAAAATAGCGTTGAAATAGCAAATTAATCTGTTCTTCAATTGATGCCATCTTGATATCCGCTCCTGATTCAAAAATCGGACTCATTAATGCAGGAAGAAAAATAGCTCCTAATAGCTGTACTGTCATCATCATTAATATGTCTGGATTTTCCTCATGTGTTATTTCTTTCAAAGTAGCTTGAATTTTATTAAATCCCATTGTTTTCATAAACGTCCCATATTCATACTGGGATGAAAAAACCGTCGTGCCCAAAGCAATGGTTTTTCGAACTACTTCCGGATACTGATGAATTACCTTTACATAATGCATTAAAAACAATTTTAGTCGTTCTTTGGGCGATATTGTGACATCATCAAGAACAGTAAAAGTTTCTTGAAAGTCCGTTAATAAAATCTTAATGCTTTCATTTATCAGTTTTTCTTTGGAACCAAAATAGTAATTGACAAGTGAAATATTCGAATCGGTTGCGGCACCAATTTTTCTTATTGTGACGCCTTCAAACCCTTCTCTTTTAATCAGATCTAAAGTGGCCTGCAAGATTTTTTCTTTTGTTGATATGTTTTTATCGGAATCTATCACTTTATTTCTCCTCCTATAGTAATGTTTGATTAATTTAGAAGCATGTAAGTCAATAATCAAACAACGTTTAAATCATTGTTTGATTATATATTATCTATAATATTTACTCTTGTCAAGTCTTAAGTTTAAAAAAATAAATCACAATAACTTGGGGGCAGAGGTTGTACATTCGAGTGCTTCCAAACGACAAATGCCCTAAAGTTCATTAGGTTCTGAACTTTAGGGCATAACTATAAATTTACCATATTTATGTATATTTATTATTTTCAGAAACACATCTCACAATCCCAATAAGTGTGATCGGTGCGTTTTGTGCCTGTTTACTTGTTTAATAGTTAAGCTAATACATGCTTGATATAATCTGCAATTTCGTCATTCTTGCAATTTGCAAAGAAGTATTCTTGGAATCGTTCTCCACTTACTGCACCTTTTAATAACTCTTGATCAATATTTCTTAAAATAGTCATCATATCTTGATGAGTTACTTTTTTAACTTCATCTAAAATTTTCTTGTTGCGTTGTTCTGGGATTACTCTATCTTTTGGATAGCCCTGTCCGCTTTCGCCTAGAAATAATTTCTCAAAAATATATTGAAGGTTTAACTCAGCACCCCAGCCCAATCCTTTTGCAAATGGTAAAGAAATTGCATTTCCATCATTGATTTGAGCAAACATATAGGCATCGGATGGATCTACTATGTGTCCGCATAACACTCCTGGAAAGACGTTGCAGGCTAGCATAGCACCTTCTCCAGTACCGCATCCTGTTATGATATAATCTGCCGCTTTTGCGTTTAACAATATAGCTGCCAGAATTCCATTCTGTACATAAGTCAATTGCTGCTTATCATCTGCACTATACATTCCGTAGTTGAATACTTCATGTCCCATTGGTTCTACTACTTTTTTCAAAGCGGAACAAATCATTTCATTTTTAGCGGCTTGGCTATTTTCATTGATTAATGCTATTTTCATTTTTTCACGCCTCCTATAATACAATTCTAACGTTAAGGCTGTTTTCCGATGTAAGCTAAGATGCCTCCATCTACATAAAGGATATGTCCGTTTACAAAATCAGAAGCCTCTGATGCTAAGAATACTGCAGGGCTCTGTAAATCTTCAGGTGTTCCCCAGCGAGCAGCCGGCGTTTTTGCAATAATAAAGCTATTGAATGGATGTCCTTCTTCTCTCAGGGGTGCTGTTTGTGGGGTTGCAATATAACCAGGTCCAAGGCCGTTACACTGGATATTAAACTGTCCATATTCTGATGCAATATTTCTTGTCAGCATCTTCAATCCGCCTTTAGCGGCCGCATAAGCAGATACTGTTTCACGTCCAAGTTCACTCATCATAGAACAGATGTTAATAATTTTTCCATGTCCTTTTTTAATCATTCCTGGAATGACTGCTTTTGCTACGATAAATGGTCCATTTAAATCGATATCGATTACCTGACGGAATTCTGCCGCTGTCATTTCAATCATAGGAATACGTTTAATAATACCAGCGTTATTTACAAGAATATCAATGATACCAACCTCTTGTTCCACTTTAGCTACCATGGATTGTATTTCATCTTCCTTTGTTACGTCAGATACATATCCAAAAGCATTGATTCCAGCTTCTTTATAAGCTTTGATTCCTTTATCCACCAACTCTTGATTTATGTCATTAAAAACAATAGTTGCACCGGCCTCAGCATAAGCACTGCCAATAGCAAAACCAATTCCATAAGATCCGCCAGTTACTAATGCAACTTTTCCTTCCAGCGAAAATTTTTTCATAATACCCATTACATTTTTACCTCCTTGTTATTTTAGATCCCCTACTGCCATATTTCTGTTATCTTACCTATGCAAGCAGTATATCATACTAATATTTCATAATCTTGTCATATTTTCTTATAAATCTTGCATATCTTGAACATGCCAATTATAATTACATAGGAAAGGATATGTGGTAATATGGAAAAATTCACATCATGTAAGGCAGCAATCTCGGAATGTCTGAAAAACAAATACTATGCAATAGCACATTTGCACAAAGAAGAAAAAACCATGGATATTCATATCCATGATTGTTATGAAATATATTATTCCATTTCAGGTGGAAAACAGTTTCTTATCGATAACCGTTTTTATGATATTAATCCAGGAGATTTATTTATTATCAATCAATTTGAGAGCCATTATTTAACACAAATTAATAATATGGTTCATGAACGTATTATTATTTCTATATATCCTGATTTCTTAAAGGAAATTTCGACTATAAAAACAGATCTTAGCTATTGTTTTACCGAGCGTAATCAGGTATTCAATCATCGCATTTCATTAAACAAAAAGCAGCAGTACCGCTTTCTTTATTTTATTGGCAAAATAACTACATTAAATGAGTTTGGAAGTGATATACTCGATCGGGTAGCTTTTATGGAAATGATGGTTATGATCAATAGTTTATTTATAAATAACCATAGCTTGGAAATAGCGGATTCCAACTTCCAGTACAATCAACAGGTACAAGAAATCCTTACCTACATCAACCAGCATATTACTGAGGCGATTACTGTAGAACATCTGGCAGAGCAGTTCTACATCAGTACCTCTTATATATGCAGAATTTTCAAGGCAACTACAGGCACCACTATTAACAAATACATTAATGCCCGCCGTATTACCATAGCAAAAACTTTATTAACTATGGGTTTAGGAGTCAGCGAAGTTTGTGAAAAGTGTGGCTTTAATGATTATAGCAACTTCTTAAAAGCGTTTACAAAAGCAGTTGGCATATCTCCGAAAAAATATGGTCAATATAGTGCAAGTTAACGACAGAATACAGGCCCCATATGCCCATGGGATATGGGGACAGATCGAAAAATATTTCTATACCTGCTAGCTTTAAGTCTAACATTATAGCAAAATACTGACATTGAATAATAATTAAATTTAAGAAAAGGAAAATCCATAAGCTACATCATACAGTCTTATGGTAAAAAGAGAGACCAGCATCTTTCGATTAACGGATGCTGGCGTTTTTATTTTGGCCCTTGATGAACGTTTTCCATACTCAGTAAATATGATATTGCGATATATGTTTTGTAAACAAGAAATTGGCTGCATAGAAGGTGTAGTTCTTGAACCGCCTTTTCCCGTAACGCGCTCAAAAAAAAGACGAGAGGACATCAGATCGTGTTTTTTTAGGAGAATTAGACTACTGGTCAGCTAGTTTACGTATATTTGCGGCTTGATCTATGTTGGTAAGTATGTATAAAAAATCACCTGTAATAATGCGGGTCTCTCCTTTCGGTACCAGTTCCAAGTCACCACGCTTAATACTAATGAGAAGAGAATGAAGAGGCCAGTCAATGTTTTTAACCTGACGGCCGTCAATTTTCGATCCACTGGAAATAACAATTTCAATTACCATACGTTTTTCTGAAGTCAGATTCAATGGAACTTTACCTCGTTTAATAAGAGAGCGCTCTAACAATTCTTCGTAAATGGGCTTGGATTTAGCAATATCAGCAACCAGATACGCTGTCATAGATACAATAATCAAGGAAAGCATATGATTAAAAGATCCCGTCATTTCCATAATGAGTATACTGCCCGTAATGGGTGCTTTAACGATAGCCGTAAAGTATGCTGCCATAGAAAACACAATAATATTAGTGCTGTAATAAGGATCAAATCCTAACGATTGAATAAGGACATGATTAAATACGCCTCCGATTAATGCACCAATGACCAGCATTGGTAAAAAAATACCTCCTGGAACTCCAGAACCATAGCTAATCATTGTAAAGATAAATTTAGTTATAAGTAAAACGACTACTAGTGTTACAGTAAATTGATTTGATGAGATCGCATCGACTAAATTATTGCCTCCACCAAGAATATCGGGCAGAAAAAAACCAGCTATTCCAGCTAATGTAAGTGGCACAATAATTTTCCCAATACCAGATAATAGATATTGTTTTTCAAATATATCTAGCGTTTTTATCAAAACTTTATTAAAAAGAATGCCTAGTACACCTGTTACGACACCAAGTACAATCAAAAATCCGTAATATTGTACAGGAAAAATTGGTAAGTCAATCAAGTTAAAAACAGGATTGGGTCCAAAGTAATATTGCGATATTACAGCGGCAGTTAAAGCAGCTGCCACTGTGGACATCAATACGGTAGGGGAAAAATTCTTGTGCAATTCTTCCAAGGAAAATATAACTCCTGCTAACGGCGCATTAAAAGCAGCAGCCAATCCAGCACTGGCTCCACTTGTTAATAGGTAACGTTCTTCCATTTTCGTCCTGCCTAACATTCGACTAATACCTTGCCCTACTGTGGCACCAAGCTGGATGGATGGTCCTTCCCGTCCTAAAGATAGTCCAGCGCCAATTGCCAGTATTCCACCGACAAACTTACTAACCATTACTTGCCACCATTTCATCCTCATTTGCCCGAGAATTGTACCTTTTACTTGAGGAATACCACTGCCGGCAGCCATGGGTTCCTTTCTGACAATCCAACGCAATAAGTAAGCAATACCTAATAATACGATAAACCAGCCTATGACTAAGTACCATGAATCAGTATGGATACGCATATAAATAATACCTCGTAATGCTTCTGCTTGTTCCAGTAAATAGCGGAATAATACAATGATCAATCCAGTTATACTACCAATTAAGATACTTTCACTGAACAATTTGAGTTTAAAATCATGCCAATGGATTAGGGCGTGGTAAACTTTGCTTATTTTTTGTGTAGTCATAGAACTTCCTCCAGGTAACTCTGTGGTGCATCAGGTTAAAGCTGCACATAGTTACATTTTGGCACTTAGGTCGAATGTTGTCAAATACAGAACTACTACTTTTTATTTGCTTCTAGGGAACTATCTATAATTTATGTATTTATAGTTTGCTACTTTCACACATTCTGCCGTACCTTAGATTTTCCTGAAAGATAAAATTACACCATTATGTCAAACCTGAGAGAAGCCACTCATAAATCTACTAAATAAAGTAGATAATGGGTGGCTTCTCTTTCTTGAATGATTCATGTTATTGAATAGAATTTGCCTAAACAATGCTATACTATATTTATAATATAAATATTGAATAGTAATAATTAATTCGAATATGAAAGGGTAAATGATGATTAATGAAAAGAATATTAAAACTTTAGGGACACATAGCGGGAAATTTCATGCAGACGATGTTATGGCTACCGCTATACTTAGGTTACTGCTAGGCGATATAAAGGTAACAAGAACAAGAGATGAAAATATACTTAGAAAACTAGATTTTGTTTATGACATATCCTTGGGAGAATTCGACCATCACCAACTAAATAAAGAAATAAGAGAAAATAATATTCCATATGCTGCTTGTGGTTTAGTCTGGAGAGAATTTGGCTCAAGAATAATACAAAAGTTTAATTCTCAACTTGAAGAAAATGATATAATCTCGATTTTTGATTATGTTGATAAAAATTTAGTGCAGGGGATTGACGCTACAGATAATGGCATAGACATAAAATCAGAAATTAAAGTAACTTCAATAAGTGATATTATCCAAAGTTTTAATCCTACATGGGATTCAAATGATTCCATAGATGAGGCGTTTGAAAAAGCTGTTCAATATGCTACTGAGGTTATAAAAAGAATAATAAGTAGACAAGTTTCTGTTATAAAAGCAAGGATTATAGTAAATGAAGCCTTTCAAAATAGAAATATTAATGAAATAATGGTTTTAAAAACCGGTTGCCCTTGGCTCCAACAGTTGCTTAAAATAGATTTAAATAATGAGGTATTATTCGTTATTTCTCCAGATGATAATGATAATGATAATAATACAGAATATAAGATTCAGACTGTAAAGAAAACCGCCGATACTTTCGAAGCAAGAAAAGATATATTAGAATCCATTAGAGGAAAATCAAGTGAAGAAATAAATTCTATAATTAAAATAGATGATGCTATATTTTGTCACAAAGCAGGGTTTATAGCATCAACTAAAAGCATGGAGAGCGCTTTAAAAATAGCAAAATTATCAGTTAAAACTTGAAAATTATAGGACACGGAGACAGGTTAGTTGTCCAAATAAAGACACTAGCTTTAAATTGAGACTATCCCGAAATCTGTGTAAACCTCCAAGTTGGTGTAAAATAGAGACATC
>NZ_JAJHJB010000083.1:0-7615 GCF_020819555.1 Pelosinus baikalensis | reverse complement strand
CGATTAAAAATTTTACTAACCCTGCTGTAAAACTAATGATTGTTATGAGCTGTACCGTATTGCTAAGATTTAATTCCACTACCCCACCCCATATTCTAGAATTTAATCTCACAAAAAAGGCTACCTGCTACGGTAACCGCGAGATCCCCACTATCAAATTTTTCATCTGCCCATTTTTCTTTTGCATAAGCAACGCCTGACACAACTAAAACCCTCTCTAAAGGTGTTAAATGAGTATGCCGTTTCAACTGGTCATTAATAATGTACCCTAAACCTAAATGCGCCCATTTGTCGACTGGCATAGAGTCCTCAATTTGATGGACTACATTTTTTGCATTGCACACAGAGGCAGACAGGGTAATTAACAGACATAGTACAACTGTTTTCATTTTCATAACTTTTCCCCCAATAAAAAATAGAGCCTCAAGGCTCCTACTTACGTGGACAATTTGGGTTTGCGCATTTGCCATCTTCGCTTTGCTTGGCTCCACATATAAAACATCGTTTAGTTGCCATTCTCAATTTCCTCCTTTTTAGCTTGATATTCATTTTTAAGAGTAGCGTAATCTGTTTTAATACCATCAATTACAGTTTGGTCACCGTCTAAGGTAGCTAGTCCGATAGATTGTGCTAGGCTTGCAAATCGGGGCTGATAATCAGCGTCAAGCGCGGTCAACTTTGCAGTTTTTATCTCTTCTGCGGTTTGCGTGATCGTAATTACCTTAATTTTTCCATCAACAATAGTCAGGTCGGAAGGATTTAACCATGAGTCATTTTCAACGATCGTTGCGTCTGTGTCTTCATTTTCGATGAGTCCCTCAAGCCTTGATTTATCTTCGCATATGGTTTCACATTTGCTATTTTTAAACAAATAAAACATTTATTTTCACCTCTTAATAATTCAATCCATAGATTTCAACAATGCCGCCATTTTGGGATTGATTGTACCATACTGTTTCTGTTGATTGCGGATGGGAAGTTCCTGCAAGTTTAGAGCACCAAACATTCCAATATGCAGCGTAAGAACCAGCGTTAAAAAGATTAAATCTATATTGTTGATTGAACATAAATTCAAGTTCCCATTTTTCCCATTTGCATGTCATAAGAAAATCCGCATTATCGTTACTTCCAACAACTAGTATAGCATCAAAGTTTTTATATGATTGTTTTAAGTATATATTACCATTGCCGAGATTCCCAGAATCACCACCATATGCAGAAATGCCAGAACCAGTATTATTAAGATTTTTTACGGAAGATACCCCTGCTTTTGTTGCCATTGTTGACCAGTCAACCAGTGCAGTCATTATTGGTATTTGACCGGCAGTAGCAATTTTCTTCCACGGTGACCATACCCTATCATTTTGTGTACGTTCCCATGACACTAGGGAGGCACCCCCAAAACCATGCGCTTGCTGATAGGTATAATTATCTGCATACCTAATAACTGCTACCCAATACCAATGTGTGCTGTTAGACGTTGGAGAATTAGCTAAATTGTTTCCTAGACAATACCCATTATTCACGTAGTTATTCCAATCACCTGTGGCTACAGTTGTGCCACGCGGCAGGTAATTAGCGTCTGATGTGGCTTTATCATAATAGTTGTCGGTAGTAGCAATTTTCTTCCACGGTGACCATACGCCATTTACACATTGCCTGATTTGCATATCATTCGTGACGTTCGTAAGCCATATTTGTTTTATAGTAGCTGCTGCAGACTCCACCATAACAATCATATGCCCGTAGTCATACGGTTTCGTTCCTGTTGCCGTTATCCTTACGTAGTAAAAGCCTGTTTCCCACGCTGTTTTGTCTATATCTCCAGTGTAATTGTTTGCGGTAGTGCCTAATCCGTATCCAGCAGGAGCATAACCCCCATTGGTGTGGTAGTTTGTGCATCTCCAGTTTCCGCCACCAAAACTAGCAAATTCCATGACATCACCAGCACCAACTGTTATATTAACGTTTCCTGGCAAAATTAGACTCAATGCATTGTGTGTAATTGTTAAAGGACTTGCGAATCTTAACGTTCTTTTTACTCCAGCCTGTACAGTATCAAGTGAGGTTATAGTAGTTGTTCCAGTTACGTTGATTAGGTTACCTGCTGCGGCACCGATTGCCATGGTGGAGGCGCTTGCCATAGTTACCATTGTCTCGTTTACTGCTCCTGACATATTTCCCCCTGTTAGCGGGAGGACTAAATCAATTGTAGGGATCCGTTTCCATGCTGACCACACCGCACCGACAAGCGACCTTATCCAAGTTTCCCCTGTAGAAGATCCAAAGTAAAAATCGCAATACTGGTTTAAGCGGACATTACTAAGTCCGATGTTCCGTAACGTAAAGACCTTAGTGTTTCCTGCCGCAAGAGTACCATATGGGGTATTAAACCATTCTGACGTTGATCCAGTATCAATGTGTACATAAGTATCTGGGGTCGTAAAGTTATTAAAATCCCGTCCTGTTGGTTCCCCTACTTTATTCATTACTTTGTTTAAAGCAGCTTTTTTACTCGCCAACTCCGTAATGGCTGCCTGTACATTTGTTGCTGCTACATCACCCGTAGCCGTGCTGCTTATTGCAGATGCTGCATGTGCTGCGCTGGTTGCAGTTGTGTGGTTACTAACCTCTTCTAATGATATTGCGGGTGCTGTATACCAATTTGATTTACCCGTTATACGTTTGATCATGTTACCAAGCTTACTCAGCAAGTTCGTTAGCGTGCCTGCTCCTGCTGCTGCTGTTACGGTATCCGTGATGGTTCGATTGCCGATTTTGGCGTCGTCAATTAATTTATCTGATTCTCCTTTTAAATATTTGACAGCTTGGGACGTTCGATTAAAGAACCAGTTAAAATATTCTGCTGGTGGTTTTTCTTCTGGTTTCCATCCCTCATCTTTCTTCGCCTGTGTTGGCTCAACACCAGGCTGATTCCATTCTAAATCATCTGGAAAAGCCATGCTCTCATCTCCTTACTTTATATATAATCCACTGAAAAAACCACCTGTATCTCGTTCAATATTAGAGAATCCCTTATTACTATCTAGCTCAGGCGAGGGATACTTAAATGCACCACCCTGATCTGGCACCTCAAGACTCGAAAATCCATAGCCAATGATAAATTCTGATTGCCTCGGTAAACTACTAAATTGAAATCCCCCTGCATAATACAGCTCACTGCCAAATTCAAAGGTACCTGTAACTCGTAAATTCCAGTCAAGATGCGCTGGCATCGTCACATATAATTTGCTATTAATAGCAGCAAAACTTGTTTTCATGCCCGTAAAAATAAATTCAACCAGATAATCTGCAAAGTATTCGTTAATCTCAACACCTTCAGCAAATGTTTCTAAAAACCGGATAAACTCGCGTTTAGTTGTGGGGCTCCTTAACCGTATCTTAGATAGTAATGCAGCCCGGCGCTGTTCGAGCGTATCTCCTGCAGTAGTTGCTACAGCAAAAATTTCTTCATAGGTTGGGATCTTCCAGGTAGCCTTTTGAATTGTCATCTGGTTTTCTACGTCTTGAATATTTTCTTCCAGAATATCTAGCTCTCGGCCTTCGACCTCCATGATGCTATTTATTTGCCGGGAGTCACGGTAATAGTCCGGTAGATAGTCCTTCATACCTTTAGACTTCACTGAGCGTCACCGTCCCCAAAGCGGGTATTTCATTCACTCCGAGTATAATGTTTTCGCTTACACCATTTAACGTTAAATTGTCATAATCGATAACGCCAGAAACATTGACCATGACGGATCCAATCATGTTTAAAATTACTGTGCGGTTAGAGCTGAGATTAATACTTGTGAAGTAGCTTTCAACATCATTGGCAAACTCAGCTTGCACATCTGCAAGGCTTTTTGAGCCATTTAGTCTTATACTTGCAACAATATCAATTGCGATAGCGACAGCCGGCTCAACTGTAACATGAGCGCCGATCGGAGCCTTTCCCATGCCTAAACCATCCACCGGGTCAAGATATTCTTTAACATCAGTGACAAGTCCCGGCGATGCTGGATCTCCATTACTATCAAGAACAGTCACTTTAACGGTTCCTCCACCATTCCAAAGAGGCTGCACAATGACTTTGCCAACTCCAGTAATTTCGCTACACCAATACTCATAATCGGCAATGTTTCCACTGCCAGGATTCCTCCGGACTGTAATATAGTAGCGCTCTCGTAAGTCTTCATCACTTTCAGCATCCACCCCATTAAAATCTTCCGCATGTTCGAAAACTAAAGAAGCCCCTTCAAGTCCAGGGATTCCCTCGACTGAAAGGACTTCCGCATTATAATCAACAACCGTTTGGCTACCGGCAGTTTCACTTTCAATCGCCACTACACCAGGAATGTCAATCTGCTTAGTTGCCTTAAAATAGACAGTATCAATTAGAAATCTATCACCAATAAAGATTCGCCCGCTTGTCTCGGTGCATTGCAAGAATCTTATTGTCTTTGCTGCTGGCTTTCGCTCCACTCCCTGTTCTTTGGTCCGCAGTTCGAGATCCTCATCTGTGGCAGTATCCACAAATCCGCGTTCCAATACATTATCCAATTCTGTATAGAGCTTAGCTTCTTCAATTGAGTTTGGAGCCATCGCGTCATAGATAATGCTACCTTCTCGCTTATCTAACATGTTGGGTACTCGCCCCAGCTTTCCCTGCATAATTTTCTCAGAGGTCCTATCTGTATATCGTCGCGCCATTACATCACTTCCTCAATCTCAAGAATGCCCTCAACAGTATCAGCTGTAAATTCTATAAAGATCTCATCACCGTTTGGTTTGATATCAAAGTCATATACACTATTCACCCGACTATCATAAATTAATGCTTCCGTAACCATTCTTTTCATTTCTGATTTTAAAAAAGAATCAGCAAATCCCTTACCAATCATGTTTCGGACTTCACAACCATAAGCATCGGTATAAATCGGATGAATAAAGCGTATGGTTACAATCGCCTTTCGAATAAATTGTTCTATGGCTTTTCGGCCATCGACCATACCCTTAATCTCACCAGTGTCAAAATCCAATGCATAGGTTTTAGAGGGCTGTAATGTATTCTGAGCATCAACCGGTATGATAATATTAGGTGTCAATGCCATACTACCCCTCCTTAGTACTGGACAATTCGGTCACATATCCAATATTTTTGGCCGCCTGCAAAACGAATGACCATAACTCGCTCACCGGCCTTCAATTCATTTAAAAATTCCAGTTCTGAATTATCCAGCACAATACTGGTTAGGTCGTGCTGATGCGGTCCCTGCCCTTTAAGCGTTTCTTCATCGGTGATATCAGTTGATGATATTTTGACCTGACGTTTATGGTTGGTCAAAAGCTCTGCAACCACAATCAGCTCTTTAGGTATGACAAGATTGCCATTCCCTTTGAGCCTTATCGATAGACCTGGTGGAGGTGTTAGGACAACCGCCTCAAATACTTCTACTGGATTTCCACTGGCCGCGACATCTTTGGCAGCCTGTTTAATTAGTTCAAGCAAATTACATCACTCCGTTTTTATTTCTACTTCTGGCAGTTCATCGGTCTCTGATAAATCAATACTCATGGTATGGCTGTTACCTTTAAAAACATGAGTATCACTGTCAACATAGTACCCTTGCCAGATATTCATATCTCTGATGATCAAATGTATGGCCGTACCGGTTAACACACTGGAATCACCGATGCAGCCAATTGATAATTTACTCATAATCTTGCCTTTATCAGCCATTGCCTTATTGACACGCTCCTGAAGCTGCGCTGAATTTAGCTTGTCAGTGACCTTCTCATAGTATTGGATTGTGCCGATGTCAGCTGCAAGACTATCATTTTTAGCCTTGATTGTGATTGCCGACTTTTCTTCACCAGCTACCATAACCACCGACGTGGCTGAATCTTCGATACTGGTATCAAGTGTGAAATCTAGTAAGTTGACCTCATCCTCAATCACAATATAGTTCACCTGATCCAGTTTCTCAGCCAGATAAATGTTGCCTCCGGAGCTGCCAAGATAAAACCGCCGGCCGGTCTGTTTGAACGTGGCATAAATAGCTTTATAGGCAATGTCGTACAGAGTTTCGCCATCTACAACTAATGCTGGTATCCGATACTCTGTGTCTTTGATCTCACCCATAGGTATTTGATAGTCACCGCACAATCGCTGGATAATTTGCGTTGCCGTTTGATTCGTAAATACATAGGAATTTTTATTTTTAACCAGGTAGATCATTTGATCATAGGCTTTTATGGACTGATTAAAGGACTTATTTTTACTTTGGGTAAAAACTGTGCCTCTAAAATATTCCGCCGTTTCATCCATAAATAATAAGGAATGGCCTTCTTGAATTGGCAGCCATTCATGCAAGCCTCGACCAGTATTGATCAGTGCTACTTCTAGTGATCGAGGAGCTGTGCCCTTGGCTCCTTTCCAGGTAATAGACTGTACATAATCAGTTATATCCTGCTGAGCCTCTTTTGTAATCCATAATAATTTATACAATCATATCGCCCCCGGCCTGGTTGGTTTGGTTTCATAAACGAGCACACCATCGACACTTTTCAGTACTCTAGGTGTAACGACCTTATATTCTTTGAGCGATAACGAATAATAAAGGGTACCGACATCACCGGCGCGTTCTGAATAGGAAAATTCCTCAACGGAACAAAGATAATTGATTTCCGTTTCTGTGACAATAAACCGCACTGGTTTATAACTTGCTCGCCATTTATTAATCACTTCTATATAATAGGAAGGTTCTTTCAACTGGTCTTCTGTAACATTCAAATAGGGTCCAGGCTTTAAAGGGAAAAAACATTCAAAGCCGAAGGTCATTGCCTTCGGCTTCTGCAGTATCGTAACCTCACCTAAATTAAAAACGTCAATACTATCGTTTTGTGATCCTTGACCAACGGATAATTCAGGCGGGTTTACAGGTAACTGTAAGGTTTCTTTGCCATTATCAAATGTCAGCCACAACTCTTTAGACATCGTAAACACCCTCCCCAGAGCTATTTAATTGTTCTAGCAGATATGCTTCTACTTGTTTCACAACCTTTGAGATATCACTTTGATTATTGATCGTGACATTACCAAAGAGACTGCCAACATTAACTCTGTTGTCATTGGATGTACTGCTGGATGATGTCGACGTATTCATGACCTGCTGGGTCTTTTCAGGCGATAACTTCCGGTATTGCTCCGCTTCTCTGGCAGTCAGAACCGCCTCGCCTTGGTGCAGTTCTGCTATATAACCATCAAAAGGAACATTTGCAAGTCCATTTGCATGAGAGCCGTCCACCATAGTGCCACTACTGCCAATTTCTACGCCAACCGATTGCTGACTGCCGAATACACCAGAAACTTTGTTCCATACATTTTTTGCAGCGTCCACTAACCCACCGATCAATCCTGAAAAACCATTGATGATCCCATTAGCAAAATCAGCTCCGATGTTAAAAGCACCCATAACCAAACCTATAAATAGATTGGTAATATTCTCAACTAAATTATTGAGAGTTTGAATGATAGTAGCTGCCCCTCCGCTAAAGTCACCCGTTAGGATTTGGAAGAATCCTGTTACCATCCCTAACACATAGCTCAGGG
>NZ_JAJHJB010000082.1:0-7624 GCF_020819555.1 Pelosinus baikalensis | reverse complement strand
TATCCTCAGACAATTTATAACCCTTAACGATTTCAGATGCTGGTACTTCTGCACCATCACCAGCAACCTTTTTGTATTGGATTCTACTGTAATCGCTCTTTCTTAGTTGATTAAAGCTAATAGTTTTAGAGCGGGTAGCCTTAATCATTGTAACAGGCACATTGACAAGACCAAAAGACAGCATACCTTTCCATACTGGGCGCATAATATCACCCTTTCTATGTTATAATAATTTAGTTTACATAATAATAGTTATTATTATATCATAAAAGCTTATTAGCGTCACTGTTTACGGGCATAGTATAAGTTTCCAAACTAATTGAAGCGACAGTAAGGGTAAGCAGGTTTATTTGTTTGATGATGAAGTGGTTCATGGAAAACAAGAAATAAACAAAACTCCCTATAAATTTAGGGAGTTTGTTTATTCCATGTTTTAATACACGCAGTAATTGATTCTACATAATAAGCGCATCAAGTTTCTGACCAAACGATGCTAGCAGTTATAATAATGCCAGCACTGGGATTGAGGTTAATGAAAGCAATTGAAATATTTTGGTCGGATGTGCTACTGGGAATAATAAGTTCTTCATTAAAAACAAACTCGAAATAGCCCAAGGTGTTGAGGGAAGTCTGCAGAAGATTGCTGGTAATGGCGAAAACAGGAACTAGCTGAAGATTTGCCGTGGCAACGCTAGTGTTAGGAGAGCCCCAATTCCGATTCACAGGAGTAATAGGGTCAGAAATTGGAATAGGTGCTCCATTTTTATATATTTCAATTAGAGTAACAAGCGTATTGTTAGTAATAAGACTAGGAGAGGTTCCACCAATAATCCGTTCTATTCGAAATGTCTTGCCGGAATTTGCCGGATTTATAAGTTGCAGTACTGCACAAGTCTCAAGACCTATTAAATAGGTATTAATTGGAACTGCTGAAAAAAGCTCTCCTTGCTGTGAATGTTTGGTTGCAGCGGGAATCTGTACAATATTGCCTTGAAAATCCACATCAACACTACGCGGAGTTCCGTTGTCGTTGCCGAAGACTAGGGAACTGCTCAAACTCTCATTGGCGTAGTTTGGCAAGGGGGGAGTGGCTGACACTGACATAGGTACTTCGAAGTTGAAATCCACCAAAAGTTAGCCTCCTTATACTTAACATAAGATATTTTGTATATTATATGTCATACGGAGATAAACGTGATTATAAAGGAGCATTCAATTACTAAATTATAGTCCAGAGTGGTTTAGGAGCGAACGTGAACGAATGTTTACGTATTATAATTAATTGCATATTACTGTAAATTGGGGCTGGATTGACCTCCGAAGCTAAGTGCAGGTTCATCCTGCCATGCGTATCAATTTTCATTTTTCTACTACCTTAATGTAGATTGTAGGAAATGGTGGCTTTCATATAAAACTCCCTAGGCTTAGTTGCTTAGGGAGTTTTTTGCTATGCTTTTATAAGTTAAAAGAAAAATATATAGGATCTTCTTTTTACATAACTCTCCATAATGCTATATAATAGGAGCATACTATTTTCTCGGAGGTCCCAAATGCGCCAAGCCAGTGCCACAGAACTCGCCAAGATGGGGAAATGTGAACGTCAAGTCTACCTTGACCACCATCATGGCGAAGATACATCACTTACTGCAAAATTCATCAAACGAGGCAACCATGAACATGAGCAATTTAATCGCCAGCTCTCTAGTAAAGATAAGCGCTGCTTTATTGCAACAGCAGTCTTTGGTATCGATTCCATAGAAACGAATATCCTGCGTCAATTTAGGGATAAGCATCTAATACCTTACAGCCCTGGGCGAATGATTACTTCATTATATTATAGTATATCGCCATATATAGTTATCGTAATTGAAAAGTATCCTGTATTGATGATTCCGATCCGTGCAGCATTACACTGGTTTATTAGATCCTGGAGGTAGACATGTCATTCCTTATATTAGTTGTAGTTATTATACTTTATTGGTGGTTGCGCTCAAGACGAAAACCCAAGTTATCACCATATATGTTAGAGCAATTTTTGAAAATAAATGATCCGATACCTTTGTGCGGTAAGCCGGATGTAGTATGGGAAAGTCGTGACGGTACTTTGATAGTTGGAGATTACAAAAGCCGTGAGAACCAGCAAATATATGAATCTGAGGTTATTCAGCTATCTGTATATAAGTTATTGGTTGAAACAACACAAAAAAGACCTGTTGCTAATTATGGTTTTATTCATTTCAAGAATCGAAATATGAAAAAGGTATCATTAATGAAGGAAAAAGAAATTATTGCTTTGTATTATCGGTATTGGAATGTGATAGGAGGTGAGGTGGTCGCTTGTGCTGCTAATAATAAAAGCTATTGTAGATATTGCTCGCACAAGCATGAATGTAGCTAAAATAAATCCCCTGATAAGTTTGGATTACCAAGGGATTTGCTTTATACTATAGCGTAAAGGAAAAAACAATCTCAATCAAGAATTTTACAGTATAACAAAACCTTCTCTTTAATAATTTGACTAGGTTCTTTCTTCTTCCAATTAAAAATAATACGTTCATGAATTCCAAGCTCTTCAGCCATTTCGACCTTAGTATGTCCATGATAGCAACGAGCCTTCTCCAGTTTTTCGAAAAAAGTATCTTCAGGCATATTTTCAAAGCAACCTATAAACCATATTGGCTGTTCAAGTTCAGTGGCCAACTTGCGTAACGTTTTCATCTCTGCCGTGCCGGTAGTTTTTCCTTCTAGCTGACTTAGATGAGCTGCAGCAATCTCAACCTTCGCAGCAAGAGTCTTGATTAGCCAACCTTTTTGTATTCGTGCCCATCTAATACGCTTACTGGAGGTGTCGCCAATTGTCATTTTTATATTCTGATCGACTTTTCCATTAAATACTGTATTATCTAGGTTGTGATGTGTACGCATGTCCGTGTAGATCATAACTTAGGGTAAGATAAACTTGGTAAGAATAGTTATTTCTGATCAATCTCTCTCGTCAGGGTGTACTGTACAAACAATTATTATTTCTTAATTAGCTTATTAAGATTATCCAACAAGGATTTAACAAGTTTTGCGAGAATATATACTATACTCAATTTACATGCCCACTGGAGGTTTAAGAATATTGAATGTAGAGCAAATGACAGTAGTCGAGATTACTAAACTTTTAGAAGAAAATAATCTGTCAATAGCTATAATAAATAGTTTAAAACAAGATTCGCGAGTTTCAGTATCTCGCTTATTTACTAAATGGCAAAAAAGGCAGGAGCAAAACTTACTAGAGAAGCAACGTATTCAAGGTCTTTATAAGCAGGAACGAATGCTTGCAGCTAAGGGATATAATTTAATTGCAGGTGTTGATGAAGCAGGTCGTGGTCCTTTAGCAGGTCCATTAGTAGTTGGTGCTGTTATCTTGCCTATCGGCTGTCACCTACCATCTATTAATGACTCAAAAAAGCTATCAGTTAAGCAACGGGAGTATTTGTATCATGAGATAAAAGAAGTTGCTATTAGTGTACAGCATATCGTCATAGATATTGATGTAATTGATCATCTGAATATTTATAATGCAACTATATCTGGTATGTATGAAGCTATTAATGAACTTCATCAAAGACCTCATGCCGTATTAATTGATGCTGTTCCCTTGCCTGATTTAGAAATGCACTCCCTGTCATTAATTGGTGGGGACGCTATTAGTGCTTCTATTGGAGCAGCTTCTATTATTGCAAAAGTAGAACGGGATAATTTAATGCGGGAATATGATAAGCAGTTTCCACAATATGGATTCGCAAAGCATAAAGGCTATGGTACGGCAGAACATCTAAAGGCATTGCAACAATTTGGTCCATGTCCTATACATAGAAGAAGTTTCGAGCCTATTAAGTCATGGGGAAGATAGAAATATGAATAAAGAAAAATCGGATAAACCGCAGCAAGCCATTGCAATAAGCTATCAGTCCAACACGAATGCGCCAAGAGTTGTAGCCAAAGGCACTGGTTATATGGCTGATAAAATACTCTCTACAGCAAGCCAACATTCGGTTCCCGTGTATCAAAATAAGACATTAGCCAGTATGTTAATGGCAGTTGAGTTAGATCGAGATATTCCTCCTGAATTATATCAGGCTGTAGCTGAGGTGTTGGCATACATTTACCATATCGATAAAAAAATGCACAAATTTTAGATAAGAAAAGATAATTTTATTTTATTTACTTGTGAAAAACAACATCAAGATAGCAGGATGTTGTTTTTTTTCGGGGAATATTGTAGCGAGGTGTATTATTGTGAATACGAGTAAAGTGGGGGATATTGGAGAACAAGCTGCAGCAAATTATTTGTACGATGCGGGATATGAGATAGTAGAGCGAAAATATCGTAGTAAAATTGGAGAAATTGATATTATTGCAAGGATAAAGAATATTTTAGTTTTTATTGAAGTAAAAACTCGAAGGAATACTACTTATGGCTTTCCAGCAGAAGCTGTAACCTATCGAAAACAGCAAAAAATAATCAATACTGCGTCCTGTTATCTTCAATATATACATAATACAAATATACATTGTCGCTTTGATGTAATCGAGGTATTTCTAAATGAAAATAATAAAATAACGTGTAACCATATTACAAATGCATTTATCAGATGATTAAATCTTTTTTATTAAATGGAGGTAGGTGAATCTTAATGCGAATTATTGTTGGCATTACTGGGGCTAGTGGTGCCATTTATGGACTTAGATTGATTGAAGTGCTAAAAGAAGCAGGTTGTGAAATTCATGCTGTAGTATCAGAGCATGGTTGGCAAGTTCTAGATTATGAGTGTGGCATCAGCCCACAAGAAATTAAGGAAAAAGTAGATTTCTTACATGACATAAAGAATATTGGAGCATGTATTGCTAGTGGATCATTTAAAACAGATGCGATGGTGGTAGTTCCTTGTTCTATGAGGACCTTAAGTAGTATTTCCAATGGAATTGCTGATAATTTACTCAGTCGTGCAGCTGACGTTATGTTAAAAGAAGGACGGAAATTGATTATTGTTCCTCGGGAAACACCTCTTAATGCGATACATTTGGCTAATATGTTAAAACTATCTCAGTTAGGGGTTAGAATTCTTCCTGCTAGCCCTGGATTTTATCATCGTCCTACTACTTTAAACCAAATGATTGATATGATGGTTGGCAAAATATCTGATTCCATTGGTATTGACCATGATTTATTTCCCAGATGGCAAGGTGAATAATTTTCGGAGGTAACTTTGTGTTTTCACAAACATTTGGATCGACTACAATCGGATTAAATGGTATTGTAATAACCGTAGAAGTAGATATATCTAATGGTTTGCCAGCGCTAGATATCGTTGGCTTACCTGATACTGCCGTAAGAGAATCAAAAGAACGAGTACGGGCAGCCATAAAGAATTCTGGATTTGAGTTTCCCTCACGGCGTATCACAATTAATCTCGCACCTGCCGACCTCAAAAAAGATAGCTCAGGATTAGATTTGCCTATTGCGATTGCGATCTTGGCAGCCAGTGGACAAATTATCTTACATCATTATCAACAGTATGTATTTGTCAGTGAATTATCTTTAGAGGGAAAGTTGCGTGGCATTTCAGGAGTATTGCCGATGGCAATTCATTGCTCTGAGCAAGGAATAAACCAAATGATTGTTGCTCCTGATAATACGCAAGAGGCCTTACTGGTAAAAGGGTTAACAGTATATGCACCAACGACTTTGGAGCAATTGGTATTACATCTCAATCAGGTCACTCAACTGCTCCCTGCAACGAAAGAACCTTTTTCTCCTCCAATGAGCAATGATAGTGAGGATTTTGCTGACGTACAAGGACAATTTGTTGCGAAGCGGGCTTTGGAAGTAGCTGCATCTGGAGGTCACAATCTGCTCATGACTGGTCCACCAGGATCAGGTAAAACCATGTTAGCCAGACGAATTACATCCATTTTGCCAGTCATGTCACCTCGTGAAGCATTAGAAGTCACAAAAATATATAGTATTGCAGAGCTATTGCCTACTCATACTGGGTTAATAAGCACAAGACCTTTTAGAAGCCCACACCATACCATTTCGGCTGCAAGTATGGTAGGGGGTGGACGCATCCCTAAGCCAGGTGAAGTAACATTAAGCCATAATGGCGTATTGTTCTTAGATGAATTGGCAGAATTCCCCAGAACCGTATTAGAGGTATTACGGCAACCTTTAGAAGACGGACAAGTAACCATTTCTAGAGTGAACGCTTCTTTTTCCTATCCCGCAAGGTTTATGCTATTATGTGCTAAAAATCCATGTCCGTGCACATCACAACCTGGGAGAAAACAAACTTTACGTGTATATTTACATCTGGTCTATCTTTCCCTTCTATATGTTCCGTACAAACAATTACTTCACGTACGAGCTGCTTAACAATGCTTCGTTTAGTTTCAAATGTAATTTCGCCTGAGAGTTTATCTCTTAAATCCTTTAAAAGCATAATAATGTCCTTTTTGCGATTAACTTCATCATCAGTCGCAAGAAGGGCATTTTTTAATTCTTTCTGTCGGTCTTCGAGAGCAATTCGTTCATTGATAATTTTAGAAAGCTGCTCTTCAACATCTTTAGCGGTTACAAGTTGTTTTCTATATAAATCAAGAATGGATTGTTTTTCTGTATCCTTTTGAGAGAGGGAGGATTTGATCAGCTGTAATTCATGTTCTATCGAAATATTGCTTTTTTCTATTTCTGGTGAAAGGTCAGATATTAATTGTCCAGGATTGTTAATAAAGCTAACACAATCTTTCCAAACCTTTTCATCTAACCAGTCTGTAGGTATGTTTTTAGCTTTGCATTTTCCTAGAAACTTGCCTCTATAGGAAGTTTTTCCATTACATACATAATAACCAGTACGTACTCCCTTTTCGTCTGAATAACCTGTTCCAGAGAAATTTAAACCACATAGTGAACATTTAACAAGAGAACGGAGTAAGTACTTATACTTTGCACAACGTACAGCTTCTAGTTGATTATCTTTTAATACAAGTTGAGCTTTATTCCAAGTATCTTCATCTACAATAGCAGGTACTTCGCGCTCAATTAATTCTCTTACTTTTTTAGTTCGTTTACCGTACTCATGAACCCCTTTATAAGTAGTCTGCACGATCATGCTTCTAACACGTCCTGGTAACCATGTACTTGCGAGTTTTACTTTACGTTTGCCACTTGGGACTTTATGACCTTCAATTACATATTTCGTAGGAAGGCCTAGAGCATTTAAATAGTCAGCAATTTTATATGTACTCATATTTTGTTCTACGGTAAGTCGAAAAACCAATCTTACTACATCCATTTCTGACATATCAAAACCAGGAAGGGGAATATCACTAATAGCAAGGAACCCTTCTTTATCAATATGGTATCCATATGGACAAATACCACCAAGCCATTTTCCATTGCGTGCTGCTCGATTGGCGCCATGCCAAAGTCGATCAAGAATATTGCTGCGTTCTAAGTCAGCAACACCGGCAAGGATCGTGAGTAAGAAGCGACCAGAAGGATCACTCGTATCAAACGGCTCTGTCATAGATTTAATCTTTATCCCATATTGCTCCAAAGTATGAACACCATTCA
>NZ_JAJHJB010000081.1:0-7757 GCF_020819555.1 Pelosinus baikalensis | reverse complement strand
GCAATTCGGTTATCAGCAATCAGATCGGCCCATTCTTCGGCCTCTGTTGCATAATCTTGCCGATCGACAGGTATTTGTCCCACGCCTAAAAATTGAGCCGCCAGAAGCCGTCCATGGCCGCGTACGACAAAACCAGAGCGAGTGGACACCGTTATTGGTGCACGCCAGCCCTGGCTCTTTATGATCTTAGCTAATAATTCAATTTGTTTTTGCGGATGTTGGTTTGGATTACGTGGGTTTGGAATCAGTGTTGTTATGTCGGCCAAATCATTATAAGCGCAATGCACTGGCACGCCAGATACAGTAAATTCACTCATACATTCTCCCTTTTTATTTACTCTTTTTAATATCTACTTGGTATTCACTTCCATCAGAAAGCTTCACAATAAAACCACCGTCTTTAGTTATAATATCAGCATTATTTATACTATCGAAGATGCCATACATCATATGCCCCATTAAATCTTTAACTCTTCTATCCATCTGCTTTATCCCCTTTTCGTTTTAGCGTTGTTGTATTAATCACTTACTACGCCTTTAAAGTCAAGGGTTTTTAGCAATGTATACTTGTTCTCTTTGGTCTCAAATCTTAAAACAGTCCTATCTTTACATTTAGCCTGTATCAAGTGAGTTGTATCGCGCGTGCATTCATGGCCTTGATTGTATGCACAGTCTGTATAGCATTTCACAGTATCACCTCAATTTTTGCATAAAAAAAGCCTGCAATGCAGGCTCTCATCCAATATTTATTTTTCATGATACTCACCTCTCTATTTAACTATCATACAATATATTAATTGGCGATAAAGGAGGAATACTTATGGGTTTTGGTTTTGGAGGCGGTCGTAATGGCTTCGGTGGTTCCGGCTGCATTATTATTATAATTATCATCTTATTATTTTTCTGCTTCGATAATAACGATTGTTCCTCTGATTGTTAATTTTTTAAACTAACCCGCCAAACCGTATACTCTTGCAACCACGTTTCCACCAAAACGTGGTTATTTTTTTTGCATAAGAAAAGCGCCCTAAAAGGACGCTTGACAACGATAATATCAACAGCAGTCATGATTACATTGATGACACTTACAGTCATGATGAAAATCGTGATCACACCAAGGACACTTATGACAATCTTTGTGACATTTGTTATGACATTTAGGACACTCACATTCATCATGCCAATCACAGTCATGATGAAAGTCATGATCACACTTAGGGCATTTATGCCAATCTTTCTCACACTCATGATGACATTTTGGACATTGGTGATGTATCTCAATGTGGCACTTACAATCATGATCGGATTCAAAGCTATTCATTTTTCCACCTCTTTTTCACATTATTCTATATATAATATGTAAATTTAGTGAAATGGCTCCAAATATTTGATCAAAAAAAGAACTGCCTACATTTGTAAGCGATTTGGAGTTCGTTATATTTACTTACACTACTATCCTATCATAAAAACCAGCCCCATGTGCGTCCATTTTGCGTCCACTTTGTTTTTGGAAGCAAATAGTGACATATTTTATAACTTTATAATGAATAGACCTTATACGTTTTTCAGTACAATGAAACATGTCTGCTATGCTACGATTTGACCTACGCCATGAATATTTCATTTCTAAAATACGCTTTTCCTCTTCAGTCAATCGGTTAAAAGCTATGTCAAATGGTGCCATCCATTCTCGTATTTCATGAATTCGGTATCTAATGCTAATTAATCTCTTATATTTATCTGGCAGAAGCTGCTGTGCTTTCTGTGTGGTAATCTCCAACCTTTCTATCATAGAAGCTAAGGGATCACTGCACCCACTACCGCCTCCTGGTGAATAACCATATTTGGCTGTCATTTTTGGGGTGTCCATCATACATTTTATGGTTTCTTCCATCTCACGGATATCACCTAGTAGAATGACCTCAATACCTCGCAGTTGCTCTAATCTAGACTGCTTATGATAATATTTTACAAGTATTTTTCCTATTAACGTTTCCCATGGTTTTATTCTTTTCACTTGCATGTTCCCACCCCACTCATAAAATATAAAATGCCGACACTCCTAGTAATCCCTGGCAGTGTCGGCTTCCGTTCGTCGGTCAGCCAATTATTCTTTTTTCTCCGGACGAATACTCTCGACTCGGGTGTTCACCGTTTTGTATGATAAAATCTACATTCCCAAACTTGAGGGAATCTAGCTGGTGCTGCACTTTCTTTATCTGAGCTATGATTTCTTTAGTTAAGGTCATTAGGTCCCTCCCACTCCCATAGTCGCTGTTTCCCCTTTGCTGGCACTGGATCAATCTGTCGGACGTTAGCGAGCATCCAGGCATAACGACCATATGTAAAATCGCCAAAGTCAAACTCATGCCCCTCAATCTTCATGCCATTTTCTAGAGCAGCATACTCTGTCCTTTCACCAATTATTTTTAGTGATACTCTGCCAGAGACTTTTATGCAGTCGACTAAATCTGCAACTGCAATCACAGAGCCTAAAGGCAAGTCAGCAAACTTACTAAATCCACCTTTCCAGCATAGCGCTTTATGGATTGACTCTGGCAGTTGCCTATTTTGCTCTTTGACGATATCCGGCCATTGCTTCCCTGCATGAATTGCCAATGGTCCCCGGTACTTCGTTGCCCATGATCTTGTCTCTATATGCTTTGCACCGCAGGCGACTAGACTCGCCCACGGCTGTAATATAGTTATTGCTTTCATGTTATCCCGCCCTTCATTTATCTATTTAGCATAATTAAAAGACTTGATCCTAATAATATCTAATGACATTCCTTTTAAGGAGCAATCATATGGACTTTTTTTATACCCGTTTTTTAATATCATGGGCTTGTTGGCTACTTTTTGCAGATAGATCACGCTGGAAAGAAATGGTCCCTGTTTGTGTTTTTGCATCGGCGTTAGGTTTGATTACAGATCAAATTGTCGAATCGTATATACCTTATTGGGAGTATTACGGAAGTGAGCCAGAAATATTAAGGGAATTCATGGACGATTTTGATGTCTATGTTGTTGTTACCTATCTCTTTATCCAATGGCTTCCTAAAAAGCAGTCATACTTTAATATGTTTTATTATTGGTTTGCTTGGACTGCCTTGGCGATTGGTATAGAATATATCCATGTGAAAACGGGACACATGGCTCATTATAACGGATGGACGTTTTGGCACTCATATACAGCTGATTGGATATTATTTGCGTTATTTTACCTGTACCATAAAATTTTTCAATTAGAAAAGTTATCGAAATAATCTATCCCGCCCTCCCCAATATAACCTCTCTCCTACCATCCAAACTGGTTACACCGCACTTTTAATAAGCAGTTCTAAATAACAGATTAATCACCTTTATTTACCATAGATCATATTATGTATAGAAGGGGTCTTCATTGGTAATCTAGGAGGTGATCAATAAAAATGGACTATCGCAATTGGGAAGATCCTCAAATTGAAGATTGGGAAAACAGATCAGAAGGTGAGCGCCAAGCACTTTTCGGCTTAGGTTTAGCCCTAGGTTTAGGCTTAGGCTTCGGATTTACCTGTTCTCCTCGTCGCCATTGTTACCCAAGACGATATTGTTGGCCTAGACAAGGCTGTTGGCCGAGATAACTTTTTAGATACTATTCACAAAAAAGCTTTCGAGCTTTTCTTTTTGTGGAATAATATCACTCCCAACGATTAACAACAATCTCTAACCCAACCCACACTTCACTCTCACCAATCACATCATAATTCAGCTCCCTAATTCCCTCGCAAAACTCCGCAACAGGATGTCTTCTTTTATTTCTCCAAGTACTGATAAGATTTGAGAAGGATTGCTAAAATGCAGGTATACTTCTTTAATAATCTGAGTAGTTATAGATTCAGTGGATTGAGCGCGAACTAATTGATTTATTTCATCCAAGTTCAGAGATCCCCGCTCACAACGAAGAAACTGCATTTTTGATTTCAAACTATCTAGTAATTGTGGAATATTAATTGCTAATCGCTGTTTCTCGATCCATTTCCATAAGGTTGCTAAAAGAACGTCATCCACCGTACGTTCAGGGATCATTCGAAATTCGCTTTTGATAAAGAGGTCTCCAAGCCCATCCATATTATACTTGATTAACTCGTTTTGAAAATCTTGAATGATAAATTTTTTCCAACTTTCATCTAAATCTGAAGAGATAGCATATCTGAATTGATCACGTTTCTTAATCAACTGATCCAGGTCTTCCTAAAGTGAGAAGCAACTATCATAATAGTGTGCTTATTAACTGGATATGTTTGTTACAACAATTGCTTAATGAAAGGAATTGTTAAAGTCTGTTTTTTTACCTGCGAAGTTACAGTCTGATGGCGATGATGGATAGCAAAGTCATTAATCGTTTCCATACTGATACTAAGAACTTCTTCATCTCGATTTAGGCTTTCGAATAAACAAATGAGTCCGCAAAGATCTTGATAGGCAAACCCTGCAGAACTGTGGGCACCTCCAGTTAATTTTGGCCCAAAATAACATGGTACATCCAACTAGTTATCCTCCTTTATGTATTTCGTAGAAGTGTAAAACCGAAACCTTACGAAACATTATGACATATGGACGCTCCTATTTAAGCTAAGAAGCAAACCTCATATTCGCTTATCATAAATGGTATACAAATCCAAAAGCTCTCATTATTATTTACTAGTAAAAACCAATTTCACCTGCTAATCTCTGAGAAAATGCCCATATTTTGCAACAATATGTAAAAATATGAGTACAAAAAAGTCACAGTACTACTCCTCTAATGGATAGTCTGTGGCTTCCTTTTAATCAGTGATTGCTTATACTTGAACGAGTAGAAAAACCGTTACTTGAGTCATAATATATATTCTATACCCATTAAGACTTTTTCCATTACATGGTACCAATACATGTAAATCAAAGTCACATCCTTACATTATTTTGAGCATAGCTAGGAAGCCTATGAACAAAATACCGAACACTATCACATTTTGATTTATGAAGCAATTTTGCTCCCCAGGGATATCAACCTACTGGATTATAGACATGGTAAAGTACATATGGACTTTACCATGTCTATTATGGTTAGATGATCCACTATAAGGAAAAATCTTGCATAGAAAGATTATCTATGAGGTTTTTATCTCCATATATCCACAAATTAATGTTTAGTATTGTAGTTCTGCTCATCGCCATATCCTCATTATCAAATAAATCAAAATGAAATAACTGTATTTCATTTTTAAAGAAAATATCTCGTTCTGATTTATTTAATTTTACTTGAGAAATAAAAAACTGCCTGTATTCTTCGTATATGACACGTACTGTTTTCCATGTTTGTTCTTTTCGAATGTCTACTTTTTGGCGAGTATCCTATACTTTTCAATACGATCGTAGAGTCTATATGAAAATTCTTTATTAAATAACTCAATAAGTTTTGAATCATTATTTTTATTATATAATTGCAAGTTTAAATGCCCTAGGCCTTCCCACTAAATACGTAATTGAAGGTCAAGAGTTTTTTTTTACGTTTGCCATTTGGTACTTTATGACCTATCTTGGTTGTAAGCGCAGTCTGTATAGCATTTCACTGTATCATCTCATTTTTCATATAAAGAAAGGCCCGCAATGCAGGCTTTTACTAAGGTTTATTATAAATTCAAAAAATATTCTTTTCTAAAGGTATTCCAAAGGTAATTTCTACGTAAAATTAGCAACAGCTATCAATCTATATTTCATCCGGCGAACGTTTATCTTTACATGATACTCACCTTTTCTGTTTAGCTATCATACAATATATTAATTGACGATAAAGGAGGAATACTTATGGGTTTAGGTTTTGGAGGCGGTCGCAATGGCTTCGGCGGTTCCGGCTGCATTATTATTATAATTATTATCTTGTTACTTTTCTGCTTCGATAATAACGATTGTTCCTCTGGTTGTTAATTTTTCTAAACTAATCCGCCAAACCGTTTCTTCTTGCAAACCACGTTTCCACCAAGACGTGGTTTCTTTTTGTGCATAAAGAAAAGCGCCCTAAAAGGACGCCTAACAACAATAATATCAACAGCAGTCATGATTACATTGATGACACTTACAGTCATGATGGAAATCATGATCACACCATGGGCACTTATGACAATCTTTGTGACATTTAGGACACTCGCATTCATCATGCAAGTCATGATCACACTTAGGGCATTTATGCCAATCTTTCTCACTCTCATTATGACATTTTGGACGCAATGATCTTGCAGTAAGCTGTAGTTATCCAGCAATAACTTCGTATTCCTCAGCCGTTTATCATGACGTGATTTCTTTTCCTTCAGCCTCTGCTGTGCAAGGTAATTCATAGCCGCGCTTACGGCCGCTTCAGCTGCTAGCTTAATAATTTGTTCCTTATCCATATCCTCTACCCCCACAAATATAAAATGCCGACACTCCTAGCAATACCAGGTAGTGTCGTCTTCCTTTCGTCGGTCAGCCAATTATTCTTTTTTCTCCAGACGAATACTCTGCCTATATCGACTCGGGTGACTTCACCGTTTTGTATGATAAAATCTACGTTCTCAAACTTGAGGCAATCTAGCTGGTCTTTCGCCTTTTTAATCTGTTGTATAAGATCATTACTTAGTGTCATTGATTCCCTCCCACTCCCATAATCGCCGTTTTCCCGTTGCTGGTACTGGATCAATATACCAGCAGATCTTAATAATTCAATTCCTCTTGCGACTTCTTATATAATATCTAGACTGTCATATGCAAAGTGAAGTCTTTTTTCATGCCTCATAGCTGCCAGCAGTTCTGCGTTTTGCTTGGATGGCATTATTTCATAAAGTTATAAATGATGATTTACTGTATGGACTCGTGTATTACTACCATCGCCAGTTTCTATTTTTTACGATCTTCTATCATTCAAGTATCAGAAGTTCATGAACAAACTATATCAGCTTGACCGATTATTTTAGCTCTCCTTTAGAGGGCTATTTTTCTATACCCTCTCCAAATCTAATAATAATTGATAATGGATTTATCACCCTTATTTACCATATGACATATTATGTATAGGGCTTAGCTTCTATGTGAATTAGGAGGTGATACCACGATTTCGATCGTAATTGGGAAGATCGACCAGGTATTCCCTTAAGAATGAGAGAAAGCAATAATTATAAAAATTGGAGGTATCTAAATGGAAGAGCAACCTATATATCTAATTTTAGGAGGTATATTGTTTGTCGTAGCAGTATATGCTTATATAAAATATGACTTTTTCAAAGTGAAAGAGTAATTATTATTTTAATATTTTTTACCCCGCCATTTACCAGATTGATTACACATCCCATAGGTGGACTATATGTAAATTGTATGGCACCTCTTACGTGACGCTCACAAATGTTTGGCTGTTCTTTTTAGAGCAGCCATTTTAATTTGCCCTTATTCAATCCCCCTCCCTCACTCTCTCATGTATATAACCCCTACTTATGGGGCATACTATTGTTAGCGACCTAGTCGCATAATCTCTCCATATTTCTCTCTTGGCTCTCCGTTGGAGGGCGTTTTTTTATACTTACGCCGCCCCAAATTTCTATTTTCCTTCACATATTTTAAAAGCAATCATATTATGTAATAAACCTCCTTTTCTATATAGGTCTATCTTCTAAGTCTGGCTGCTCTTTTAGAGCGGCCATTCCTATTTACGCATTTAATCACTATATGGCAATTTAGGCTTATGCCTGTAATCCCTTAGAGGATCG
>NZ_JAJHJB010000080.1:0-8654 GCF_020819555.1 Pelosinus baikalensis | reverse complement strand
ATTAATCACTTACTACGCCTTTAAAGTCAAGGGTTTTTAGCAATGTATACTTGTTATCTTTGGTCTCAAATCTTAAAACAGTCCTATCTTTACATTTAGCCTGCTTCAAGTGAGTTGTAGTGCGCGTGCATTCGCTTTCTTGGTTGTACACACAGTCTGTATGGCATTTCAATTTATCACCTCATTTTGCGCATAAAAAAAGAGCCTTACAGCTTCTTCAGATTCCTGCACACCTTTTTTAGTTGTTTTATCCCTGGACCATCCATGACGTTTTCGCCAAGATTTTACGGTTTCGACAGACACGGCGTATTTAGCAGCAATCTCTTTATATGGTATACCAAGGATGTAATCTCATTGGGCTTGTTCATGTTTTTTTGCCATTATTTCATCTCACCACCTCCACAATTAAGGAACTATTTTTATCATCCTCTATCCTTAGCTAAACAATATCAACACCTTGTATGGATATAAAAGACGACACCATCAAAGTGCCGCCGCTAAAATTATTTATTTTTCTTTTATAGGTTAGGGAGTTTTTTCAATGCTTGGTCAATCAATGATTGTGAAAGGTCATTAAGATTACTACTAAGTGCTTTTTCCGATGCATCTCTTGCTGGCGTGTTAAACAAAGTACCTGCTCCGTATCGACTTTCTTTTTTATCCATAAAAATATCATTAAAGATCATTTTTCCATTTTTAGTATCATACAAATATGAATTCATGGTTGCATCCGTCTGCCAATACATCTTCATCTCAAAAGTGAAAAAGGCAGTACCAGTAACTCTCTCAATTTTATTAAACTTTAAAATATTAACTAAAACATACTCATATTGATATTTTTCCGCTGCGGCGGCAAAAGCATCATTACTTAGCTGTTTGTTCTTTACATACTCATCTTTTATATAGTCAGCTAACTCATCTTTATTTTCTGTGACAAGTGACCGAGATAAATATTTATTAGTAATAGCCTGGTTAAATGGATCAACAACATGAAAGTATTCTACAAATTGATTAAAATCGAAGGTTTTCTTCTTAATTACATGTTTTGCGTCGAATTTTGCTCCAGGAGCAAGGTCTACTATCGTCACAACTCCCATGACCGATCTGTCTTTAGCCGATTTATTCATTACCTTAAATCCGCTTTTTATGACTTCAAGCAGCTTATCCTGATACACAATAGCCTTTATTTTAACCCAAAATACCATGTTCTGTCCGTTAAATGTACGAGATTTATCTAATACCGTAGTTTCTATTACTTCAGACGTAAGTGATTTAACTTGTTCGTCTTTGAGTTGAAGATTGCTCACTAAAGTTTCAGATTGTAAATAGGTTCCGACTTGTTCGAGAGCAGCTCGTTTAGCAATTAATAAGGCAGCTTCTTCACCTTGAGAAGGGGAATCGTACTCTGAAGCAATATAGGTGCCTTCGGTAATTATTTCTTTTGAATCAGCATAACAGGGTAATATAATTGCAAAGACCAAAAGCATAGTTAATAAGATTATTTTACGCATGAAAGATACCTCCTATTGTATATGTAATATTTTCGGAAAAAGGGAATATTATCCTTCAAATTCATTGTAATAAAGACCCTTTGAGGTGCTTTATTACAATGAATTGATATCTCTATATTTTATTTTATAAAGCTGATTATACCGATTACAATCAAAATAGGTGCCCAATACTCCACACGGATCCAAAACAAACTATGTGTTGAAACTAATTTAACTTCCTCACCGGTCTTAGGGTCAAGTAATATTCGCTCCGAATTCTGATTTAATCGCTTTCCTACAAACCAAACAGGTATAGCAGCAATGAAAAGTGCTAATAATACTGGCCACTTATTAAGGCTATAGTATCCTTTAAAGAATACCGCATCAAAAGATGATTGCACTATCAAACATACCAGAATAGTAATTATAGGGACTATAAATCCATAACCTCTCCAAATAAGCATAAGTTCCTCCATCAAATAATTTATTATTTCAGGTTATATTTTTCGACATTTTCCATCCATTTCCTTTATTTATATTATTACTAATAGTAAAACCGCCCCTAGCGGGACGGCCTAATAGTCTTCACATTTACTTACACTACTATCCTATCATAAAAACCAGCCCCATGTGCGTCCATTTTGCGTCCACTTTGTTTTTGGAAGCAAATCGTGATATATTTTATAACTTTATAATGAATAGACCTTATACGTTTTTCAGTACAATGAAACATGTCTGCTATACTGCGATTTGACCTACGCCATGAATATTTCATTTCTAAAATACGCTTTTCCTCTTCAGTCAATCGGTTAAAAGCCACGTCAAATGGTGCCATCCACTCTCGTATTTCATGAATTCGGTATCTAATGCTAATTAATCTCTTATATTTATCTGGTAGAAGCTGCTGTGCTTTCTGTGTTGCATTCTCTAGCTTTTCAATCATAGAGGCCAAGGGATCACTACAATTACTACCACCACCTGGTGAATAACCATATTTGGCTGTCATTTTTGGGGTGTCCATCATACATTTTATTGTTTCTTCCATCTCACGGATATCACCTAATAGAATGACTTCAATACCTCGCAGTTGCTCTAATCTAGACTGTTTATGATAATATTTTACAAGCACTTTTCCTATTAATGTTTCCCATGGTTTTATTCTTTTCGCTTGCATGTTCCCACACCCCACTCATAAAATATAAAATGCCGACACTCCTAGTAATCCCAGGTAGTGTCGGCTTCCGTTCGTCGGTCAGCCAATTATTCTTTTTTCTCCGGACGAATACTCTGCCGTATATCGACTCGGGTGACTTCACCGTTTTGTATGATAAAATCTACATTCCCAAACTTTAGGGAATCTAGCTGGTGCTGTGCTTTCTTTATCTGCTTAATAAGTTCATTGCTTAATGTCATACTTGTCTCCTTCAGATATTGATCTCCTCGCTTAGCAGCTGTACACATTGCTGCTACTAACAACCCAACTAAGCAGCCAATAAAGGCGGCTGGATATAACCAGGCTATATGGATATACATGTTATTTTGCCCCCGCCCTTTTTATCCATTTGCATAATTAAAATACTTAATCCTAATAATATCTTTTGACAGTCTCTTAAGGAGCAATTAATATGGACTTTTTTTATACCCGTTTTTTAATATCATGGGCTTGTTGGCTAATTTTTGCAGATAGATCACGCTGGAAGGAAATGGTCCCAGTTTGTGCCTTTGCATTATGCTTAAGTTTAATTAGCGACCAAATTGTCGAATGGTATGTAATCTATTGGGAGTATTACGGAAACGAACCAAAGATTATAAGGGAGCTCATGGACGATTTTGATGTTTACATTATTGTTACCTATCTCTTTATCCAATGGCTTCCTAAAAAGCAGTCATACTTTATTATGTTTTATTATTGGTTTGCTTGGACTGCCTTGGCGATTACTATAGAATATATCCATGTGAAAACGGGACACATGGCTCATTATAACGGATGGACGTTTTGGCACTCTTATATATCTGACTGGATATTATTTTGGTTATTTTATCAGTACCATAAATTTTTTCAATTAGAAAAGTTATCAAAATAATCTATCCCGCCCTCCCCAACATAACCTCTCTCCTACCATCCAAACTGGTTACACCGCACTTTTAATATGCAGTTCTAAATAACAGATTAATCACCTTTATTCACTTTGGAACATATTATGTAATGTAACTGCCTCCTAAGTTGTTACGGGTCCCTTACTAGCTGCTCTAAAGAGCAGCCAGTTTTTTTACCGCTCATCTCCAGCCTATATATATTTCTATTAACCAGCATCCTACTACTGACAGTTCTCATATCGTTCAACAACTTCTCTCCCATTTAAAGCTCTCCCCCTTGAAGGCGCTATTTTTCTATTCCCACCGATTTATTTCTAAAACCAACCCCGCCCACACATCACTCTCACCAATCACATCATAATTTAATTCCCTGATCCCCTCGCGGAACTCCGCAACCTGTCGAGGATCATCGCCCTGGCAATACTGCTCAGCAATAGACTGCAGCGTGTCACCAGGGCTCACGGTATATTGAACTGCAACTAGAACCAACACCAGAATAAACTGTTTCATTTCAAAGCCCTCTCTTCCTCTGCGGCCCTCTACGGCTCTTTGTTTCAACCCGCCCTTGCAATGATACTCCACTAGTACTATTCCCGCCCCTGACGACGTCTAGCGCTCCAGTGACAATCCTCTCGCTAGAAGCATGAGGGGCTAATCGTCGCCCCTTGATCATCCACCCTATCAAGCTACTAAATACTGCATACTCTGCTTCCGTACGTTGTATAGCCATTCTCATTACACCAATAGCCTGCATGGATCTTTACAATCACGGCCAATATTCTTGATATTTCTTAGATCTGGTGCGACGTTTAATTCCCTCAATTTCGGGGTAATAGGGCTGCTCACTGGTGCATTTTCTTCACGCGATTGGTATGGCTCCCGAATCACAAAATACCGATTCGTCAACAATGTTGCTTCTACACCATCACTAGGATCAGGGATCTTGTCCACCTGACGATCAGCAAAAACTGTACTTTGACACTCGCGGCAACGTCCTTTCGTTCGACCACCTGGAAAGCCATTATACATATTAGCAAAATACTCAGCACCGCAAGAGCATTCAATACGATAGCGCTCCTGCTCGGTGGTGGAAGTAGTTTGAGTTTGTACCACTCCCGGCTTACTCCATTCAATATCTTCCAAGCCAGACACACGCATGGCGACAACTTCCTGCATATCGATTGCCACAAATTCGTCATCTACGAACTTGGCACAAATACTCCGTGAAAAGCGACTTGGACGCTTAATTTCAGTTATGAGACATTCTATCATATGTTTGGGTAGGTGCATTACAGTTTTTAGACCATGGTTGAGTACTAACGTGACAGGCAGACCATCATCCTCGCAATCGAGATCCTCTTCCGCTGCACCACTCTTCTGAACCCCACTACTCTCAGTAAGCAAATCATACTTAACCTGCAACTCCTCAAGCTGCTTTCGTAATTCCTGTGCTTCTTTCGCAAACCGATCCCAGTCACTCCGAATAAACGCCACAATGTCACACATGCTCGGATTAGCAGGACCATCACCGTTCGGATGCAGGATATCGTTAATCACTATTTTCAGCCGATCATACTCCGAAACTCTAAGCTGCAGTGCTTCTAGCTCTGCACCTATATTTGCAAACTCAGGCTTTTCGATGAGTCCTGGTGTATCTGTCTCAGGTGCAAGGTCACTAGCATAGCTGTATTGGCATTTCTCTTGCGCTTCCGGATCAACTGGCACTACATCATACTTGGACAAAACCCTACGTGCTGCACACTCTTTATAATCTGCCTTGGTGCATGTTTTGCAACTATGCTCAATCACAAATCCATACCAGTCTTGGAAATCTTCTACGTCAATCGGCAGCGTGCTTTTTAACTGCAGCATGTCCTTATTGGCTTGGATGGCTTCTGGCGTAGCCATAAACATGATTCTAAGTTTGGAGATCGATACCATTAGATTTTCCTTGGCCTGCTCATCAAGATAGCCTAGTCGTATGTCTGCTGATTTTTCGAGTCTAGTCCGTGCATGCCTGAGCTCAGAAAGAAATTTCTTATCTACGTTCTTCAAACCAGAGTACAATTCAATGACTTTCTCAAGCTGCACCCTGAGCGTCATAAGTCTTACCAGATTCTCTTTTTCATCCCGTGATAAATATTGATTCATTCTCCCCCACTCCAATCAATTTTATTTAAGTTCGTTTTTCTATACGTGCTCACGAGGCACTCATAACATTTGATAACAAGGACATTACTCGCCACTGATAACAATTATCGTTGACCTTCCATTATCGGCATAAGAACAATTACCACCAACACTGACACTAAAGGCTTCACCAACCCCGGTCTTAATAACAGCTGCGCCTGAACTATTCTCTAGCAGTGAAATGATCTCGCTATAGTCATTACTTTCAGCTTTTAGAAGACCACGTTTTTTGACCTCTTCAAGCAAATCTTCATCACCGAACTCATCCAGATCAACATCAACACTGACAATGGCCACTTTCACCCCACCTTCCTAAACAGCCGATCCACTATCGGCAAATAATCTAAACTCTGAGGCACCTTCCATTCTGGTGAAAAATCCTTGATATGTATCGATGCAGCCCCGCCCGCTTGCCATTCATCCAGACCATACTCCCAAACTTTCCATGGTACCGCAAAGTACCTTCCACCCTTGAAACTAACAAACACGAAGGAGATTCCCCCCGTCTTATAATGCCGATCAAGAAACTCTTGTTGATGCTCTTTCAGCTCCGCCCAGCGAATCCGATCAGAAGACAAACACTCCTTTGCATCAAAGGCAATGGATTGTCCCTTATAGCTCCCTAGAAAATCCACGATTGACTTATTTTCCACCTTTGCAGATATGATCTTCCCGCCCTGGCGAATAGGTATCCACTCCGTTGGCACTTTAGTTATAATTGCTTTGCCTCTGGCCTTATATATTTCATTCACCATGATGATCGACTCTTCAAAAGCCTTACCACGGTTTGCATGCGCATATCTCACATCTACACCTCCGTCTCAAACAGCACCAAGGTACCTTCTTTCACAGGTACCGCAGTTGGAAATACTAATATCTCCCCTCGCTGGTTCTGAATCACACGAAATCCTTTATGATACTGCTCTGCCATCTTAACAGCCTTTTCAATCTGGCTGCGAACCTCCGGACTAACAGCATTTTTACTCTCCTTACGCTTCTGGCAATGAGAGCAAATATTCTCCACATTATCCGTTAACCGACCACAATGCACACATGGTCCCACAATTAACCCTCCTAACATTTCCCAGAAAATAACAAATACAAAATGATCTTATTTATGCTACATCAAGCCTCTTCTTACAACTGCATTCTGTCATTGCACCAGCTGGATCTGCTTTATCTACTGGTATACATCCTACTCCACGACATTCCGGACAATCCGGTGAAAATACTGGAGCATATTCTTTAAAAGCTCCACTGGACAAAAAAGTCTGTGGCATCTTGATATAATCCAAATCAACCTTTTCAGATTTGACCTTTATCGAGTACTTCTTAGCAGCTCTTACAAGGTCATTAGGAGGTATCCCCTTCTGCATAAGCTTGTTCCATGCTTCCACCGCCTTATTCATACCCGATCGTCGAGGATACTCATTCCAGAAAATCATAAAATCAGTATTGGGTTTTATTCCATTGTCAGAATTATCCATGCCACTAAAGTTATCCACAGATTTTTCAATAGACAACGGATCGACATGAGTGGTCTTGTTAAGGGAATCAGGAATCATGTTAAAGGAATCAGCCCGATTAGTACTGTGCATTACTAGATTAGTACTGTTCTTGTCTGGTGCTTGTACCGTACTTGTACCAGAGTCCTTCGAAGGCTTGATTTTACTGGATTCTTGCTTTTCGAGTACACTACTAGCACCCTCCTGCTCTGATGCTACGACTACACCTTGCACAATACCACTCTCATTATTAAACTGTTCTTGTATGTTACTTGTACTATTTATGCATGGTGCTTGTACTGTACTTGTACTGTGCAAGTCTGGTGCAGGTATAGTACTAGGCTTTTCATTTCTATGAGGATTTTGGTGTTCAATAAAGGTTAAAATCTGTATGTACCGTTCTCCATTTACTTCATAACGAAGAATAAATTTTCTATTTGACAACTCCTGAAGCAACGAATCGATATCACAATTATCATAAGGTAATACTTCTATTTTTATTTTTTTAGGCCGATCTTCAAGCCGTCCTTCCCGATCCGCTATAGTCCAAAGACCAGCGAATAATAGCCTTCCAAGCGGCTCAATTTCTGCAAGTTCATCATTCGTAAAAAATCCTGGTTTAATATTTCTAGATCTGGCCAACCATAACCACCACCCCTGTGTAAATCATGTCTACTCCCCCTAATAAGGGGCGGCTCCCACACCGCCCTCTCATCACACTATGATGCAGTCTTATGCTGCTTTAACCATTTCCTTATTTCCTTACCTTTTATCGTGGCGCCATCATAAGGCACCCTAACTATAAAATCCCATTTGAATATCTGGTGCAGCTCTTCTGCTGTCTGCCGATCCGTAAACATAGCCAAGATATTAAGAGCCAGCTCAGCAGGTCCAGAACCACCATAGCCCCATTCAAAGCCATTCGGACTATGCAATTCTATTTGTTGCGATACGTTTGTTAACACGCTGCCATTCTCGCTACGCTTCAGAATAATATCACCGCTAAAATCTAGCTCAGGCTCCTTGAACAATCGTCCTTGGCCCTTCTGCCTCTCCCTGGTACCAATGATCTTGGTCCAGCACACCGGGCCAAATCCTTTTTCTTTACTGATGACGTCTCTTAGTACCCGATTGCAACGTCCACATCGTTCGCTCATGCAACATCGCCACGCTTCTTTTGAGTAATGGATTCCAGGCACTTACTGCAAATTGTTTTTCCTTTAAATTCACTCACATTATCAGGGCTACCGCAAAAAATACACTCATAAGATGGTTGATATTTCATAAGGATAATACGATCTTTATCAACATAGATTTCTAAACCATCTTTCTCTCCAATTTCCAACGTTCTTCTGACTTCTATAGGAATAAC
>NZ_JAJHJB010000007.1:0-152230 GCF_020819555.1 Pelosinus baikalensis | reverse complement strand
CCAGTGTGGCCGTTCATCCTCTCAGACCGGCTACTGATCGTCGCCTTGGTGAGCCGTTACCTCACCAACTAGCTAATCAGACGCAGACCCATCTTCTAGTGATAGCTTATAAATAGAGGCCACCTTTAGTATCTTAAGTATGCACTCAAAATACAACATTCGGTATTAGCACCACTTTCGCAGTGTTGTCCCCAGCTAGAAGGTAGGTTGTCTACGCGTTACTCACCCGTTCGCCACTAAAATTCCATTGCTGAAATCTCCGTTCGACTTGCATGTGTTAGGCACGCCGCCAGCGTTCGTCCTGAGCCAGGATCAAACTCTCCATAAAAGTTTATTTATGAAGAACCTTGATGGCTCTTTAAAAAACAAATTGTTTATGTCAGTTCATTTGCATGAACCAACTGTTTTGTACTCCAAACGAGTACCGCACATCTGGCTTATTTTAACCTTACTTACATTGTTTAGTTTTCAAGGAACACATATTTTCATAACATCGCCATCGTTTTTGGCGACAACTTTTAAAGTATATCATTTTAAAAAATCTTTGTCAATATTTTTTTGTTTTTTTGCTGTCGTGTTTAGCAGCTTGCTTATAGTAACACGAGCTACTACTCTATGTCAACACTTATTACACTAATTATTCCAACAAAGTTTATATTACAAAAAACGAAATGCTTTCTCAAATGATGGGTAAATTCTTTTAAGGAGTTCAATGTTGCACTTTCAGCACCTTCCATCACAATAACTGATGCTAACACTATTTCATTCTTTGTCAACTCTATCTCTATAAACGGCGAAAATAAAGTAATCGTCTAGCTTGAAGATAGACGATTCATGATATTAAAAAATGCACACTAACAGTTTTTGAATTATACTAACTAAACAATGTAATAATTGAGCTGCCCGCAGTATATACCACCAATACTCCTGCAAAAATTACAATTGGATGGTTGCGCCATTCAAATTCCTTTCTATTATGATCCATAAGTCACCTCTTCGTATCTTTTCAACAATTAATATATATACTTTTATATTTATAATATAGGATAGTTATTACAATCTAAACACAAAACTATATATATTTAACAACAAATGAAGAACCAGACCTTGTTCTATGACTATATCCTTGTTCCATCCTTCTTAATTAACGACTATTTATCTGATAATTCGCTAAGACTATATAAATATAATACTAAGCCTGCAGTCAATATAATATGGACTATGTTAAATAACCAATCTCCTAAAATCATAATATCACCTCCTTACTTCTAGATAAGCATTAATATTATTATGGAATTATGTATAAAGTTTTATAAACCACTACCTGTCGATCACCTACTTTTATATTACAAAAAAACTATGACGAAAATGTGACGAGAACAAATAATAGCCGCCTACCTTAAAATCAAAGATAGACGGCTACTCTTACTACTCTTATTATTTTGCGAGAAATCTAGCAATAACTATGATCCCTGAAACCTTAAGCAATTCCATAGTCGAGACCATAATTGACGTGTTTAAAGGTATGTCCGAAGATATGATCAACTCCATACCTGAAACTAAAACTACAATCATAGCTGATGCCATGACCGAATCCTCCAAAGCCATGCCCAACCACCTCAAATAATCTGTTTACTACTATACTATGTAATGAAGAAATAACGGTGCCAATAGAAAGTCGCTATGTAAAGTAATGAAAAGACAATTATAAAGCATTACTAAGGGGGTGTTAACATGAAATGTCCAATGTGCGGTACAAATACACAATTTAATTTCTTATATTGTCCCAATTGCGGCTATAAAATAGCTCTAGAGGTTGAGCAGCCAATACCAAATTGGAGACAACTGCCAGGTTTTCGTTCTAAGACACCATGGAAGATGATCCTAGCTATAATGATTTACGTATGGATATTACTCGCAATTGTTGCTTCCTTTTTTGGAGGTATAATATAATGGGCTACAAACGCCTCACCTAAGACAATATGATTATTGATATAATAAATTCTACCTATACCAAAAGCAAAACCATGTCCTGGAGTTTTTTCTCCTCAGACATGGTTTCAGATGTTATTGCAATACATCATTTTTTGCTATTGATATAAATACATGCCATTTGATAATGATTGTCAATTAAAATTTCCTTTTTTGATACTACTAAATTTATATTTTAAAGTATAAGAAAAAGCACCTTAAAAGATGCTCTTGCTAGTAATGAACATTAAACTTTTTAACGTAAAAATTTGATCGTAAAATCGGGTAAATAGTTATTGAAGTAAACACATTTCGGTTTTAAATCCATTATCTTTAATTATCCTTTAATACTACGCCTCAATCAGCAAAAAATCCTAAAGAAATTTGGTCTTAGATTTAGAAGTCTGGAAAATCTTCAACCTTTTCCATGTTGCTTAGTTGTTCCATCGCTTCATTTTTGGTCTTGCCAATAATTTTACCTTGTTTTGTTTTAAAATTTAAGAAAAAAAATCCATCATTAGATACAACAATTGCTGAAGTTTTGTCGTTACTGAATATTGGAGTAGTAAAATCTGTACTCTTACTTATGATAACCCTCTCCCTTTATTGTCTGATGATTCCGAATATACTTCTATCTTATCCAATAAGAGGTAATATTATCCTGTTAAAATTAAAATCATCAGATAATTACAAAATTTTTATCAGTATCATAAGGTTCTTAAATTAGAGAAGTTATCGAAACCAGCCAAATTCAATTTTATCCTTCTTGCTACAGTGCACTTATATAGATTATCTGCTGAAGATTTGAAGGTTCATTAGATCTTCTTTATTAATTAATGGATGGGTAAGTATAGAATACGATTTACCTGGACATACTCTTATTGACGACCTCTCTTGTCGTTTTTTAACACTTCTTCTCTCCCATTTTTTTATGGCTCTCCTAAGGAGAGCTCTTTTTTTATTTTATTGCACATAAAGCAATGAAACGAATATGATACAGTAGTACAATTGCTTACATAGCAATAATCTACTGGCTGCTTGTTTTAAGCAGTCAGTATTTTTTATAGCCAACAGATAAATCACTCTTATTTACTATAGATCATATTATGTATAAACGATACTTCTATCAGTATTTAGGAGGTGATACTATTCATGGATTATCGTAAATGGGAAGATCCTGAGATTGAAGATTGGGAAGAAGACCCGAATTCCAGGAAAAAACTGTATGCATCAAATTTATGGGAATTCGGCCTAGGATGCTATCCTAGTGATTCTTGCTATCCTAGTGATTCTTGCTCTCCTTGGTGTTGCCGACCTAGAAGAGACTGTTGGCCGGATCAAGTCTGCTGGCCAAGACGATTCTGCTGGCCAAGGCAGAGCTGTTGGCCGAGAAGAGGTTGCTGGCCTTGGAAAGGCTGCTGGCCGAGACAAGGCTGCTGTCCACGTTAATATAGCTTATACTTATATTAAGAAATACACGGGTTAAAGCAACTCACTTTAACCCGTGTATTACAATAAAAAAAAGAGCAAACTCATTACAGTAGTTAACTCTCTTAATATCCCATTATTTTCCGACCATTTGATTCATACTCCCCATCTGATAACCCGAAATATCCAGCGTAACATACGTAAATCCTTTTTTTTTATTTCACTTACAATCTCATTTGTAGTTACCAGGTTTGCCAGCGAAGCAAACTGCTCCAGCTGCAACTCAATGCGGGCTAAATTCCCATGATGCCGGACCCGAATCTGACCAGAAAAGTTTTTCTTGAGCAATGCCTCTGCTGTCTCTACCTGCTTTAAACGTTCGGCAGTAACCGGTAACCCATAGGCAATTCTTGAAGATAGACAGGCCGCACTGGGCTTATTGTAAGTAGGTAGACCCCACTCTTTGGAAAGTCGCCTGATATCCTGTTTGGTTAAGCCAGCCTCCAGTAACGGGCTACTGACACCGGCCATTTCGTTCACCGCCTTCATCCCAGGACGAAAACCGGCAACATCATCGGCATTGGAGCCTTCAAGCACCCATTTGTAACCCTGTTCTTCTGCCCAGGCGGCTAATGCTGAAAACCTCACCTTTTTACAATAGTAGCAACGCGCCGCATCTGGAGACAAACTCAGGACTTTCCAATTCACTGATGGTCATCAGTTTATGCTTTATCCCAATTTGCCCGGCAAAAACAACAGCGTCCTCTACCTCATTTTGCGGAAGAGTTTCGGAACAGGCAGTAATAGCGATAGCTTTATCACCTAACGCATTATAAGCAGCAGCAGCCGCCAGAGAAGCCTACTACAACGCTTTCCCTTTGTTTTAAGAGGTTTATCAGCTTATTTAACTTTTCTTCAAGCTTAATCATGAGTCAACTCCTTTCCTTTTTCTTTGCAGATTATCTCATTGGATTAATAATACCTGCGATACTGCCTGATGATTATCACATTTAACATAATCTATATTCTGACAGGTGTAGTTGATCAAAGTTCAAGTCGATTTGTCCTTATTCAATTCAATACCTTTTTACCCACAAAACTAATCCTCCGGTCTTTTTAGTGCTTTTTCTTTTTCAATTATTGCTTGTTCATAGCTTGCAATTTTATAATCCAGGCGTTCCAGCGTTTTCCTCATATCTTCCATTCTTTTTATTATCTGCTTACGCTGCTCGATAAAGAGTTCTTTTCTTGCCTCAATGGTTTCATCACCCTGTTGAAACAGCCCAATATACTCAATCAAGACTTCAATCGGAAGACCTGCACTTCGCATACATTTGATAAATTCGACCCACTTACAGTCTTCTTCAGTATAATCCCTGATTCTGCTTTTATTGCGGTTCACACGAGGAAGCAGTCCGATGCGTTCATAATAGCGGAGTGTATCCTGTGAAACATCAAATTTTTCACTTACTTCTGTAATCGTCACGCGGTTTCACCTCCTGATATCCGATATCATAGCATTTGGAGTTAACTCCAAGTCAAGAGTTTTTAAATAGCAGCCAAAAATATACACGATCACGTTCGCAAAGTCTTATAGCTTTAAAACACCTTACTAGCAGACAGGGCGTAAGTCATGAAAGAAAGTCACACTGCTCTTTCAAGAATCTTGTGGCTTATATCCAATGTAAGATCCTGAGTTTCCGAAAGTGCTATCATCCCATGAGCCTTTAGTTGTTCAATAACAACTGGTATTTTATCAGCTCCGACGCCATATTGGGACAGATGAGTTTTGGCACCAAGGCTTTCAAAGAATTCTCTAGTTTTCTGAATTGCCAAGTCTACTTTTTCCTCTTCGCTGCCACTTTCTATATGCCATACACGTTCTGCATATTGCAGAAGTTTAGCGTGTTTTTGTTCGCGTCTTCCCGCCCTTCTGGCAGAAACAATAGCGGCTGCAGGTTTCAAATAAAAAATTTGTTTACCAGAACATCGATCAGCAAAGAAAACGCGGTCTAAAAATGAAGTAATGGCACCTCCTGCAGACGCATAATGTACAGGGGAACCGAATACAAACCCGTCACGTCTCCCGCCATATCGAGAAAATCATTGATTCTGAATTTGTCATCGGGTTCACCGTTACGCGTCTTCCTCCTGGAATATCTTAAGATATAGACTGCATTATTGGTTTCCTAGTGTCGCATTAAAACTCGTTAGCCTCCATCATTTTGCAAACCTCTTTTGTATGCTCTTCTCTCTTATCATTTCTATCTTCGTAGCCAAGATATATTCTTAAAACGTTAGGAATCTCAAGCTCTCTATGACCTATCCCATAGCCAATCTTTTCTACTGAAAAGTCCATATGGTCTGTAAATGTATCCACATTTGCCGCCAATATCGCGGCCCCAGTAGGCGTAGTCGTTTCAAAAGGTACTATACCTGATTTCACGGGAATATTCTTTAAAATTTCAATAGTTGCCGGAGCAGGAATGGGGATAATACCATGAGTACATTTCACAAATCCTCCTCCTACCTGAACCGATGAAGCCATAATCTTATCGTCATGTTTACCAATTGAAATTCAGTCTAGCACTTTGATTTAGCTCCAAGTCAAGTGTTTTTTTTAGGAAGAGTACAGTTAAGGCTGTGAAAAAAATATTTATAAAATTTATTGACTTTGAGTACACTCAAAGTTGTAACATAAAATATAAAACAATACTTTATAGAATGAAGGTGATGTAGATATGTTTAATATGGGCATGACGGAATTAATATTAATCTTGGTGATTGCTTTAGTAGTGTTCGGACCGGGGAAACTTCCCGAAGTTGGCAAGGCGCTAGGAAGGGGTATTCAGGAATTTCGCAGTGCTACCAGCGGGGAAAGTGCTAAAGAAGAGATCAAGGAATTAAAGAACGAAGTAAAGGCAGAAGAAAAAAAGTGAGGCAGAGTTATGACCACACCATCGCAGTATGACGAGGAGCCCCTCGATACTCCGCTTTCTGCAACACCGTCGTCCGTAGTTTTATTTTTTATCGGTATCCTTTTCTCTTATTTTTTTGTTTTGCCGGCTGGCATACAGTTTTTTTTGAACTTTGCAACGGAAAGTCTGCAGCCCATGTTTTTTCGTTAGGAGAGTATCTGTCATTTGTTATTTCTCTCCTGCTGCCGTTTGGCTTTATTTTTGAGTTGCCTTTGTTATACTGTTGTTGGCAAAGTTGGGTATTATCAGTTCTTCTTCTTTAAAAAGGAAGTGCAAAATGGTTTTGGTGTTGGCCTTTGTGGTCGGTGCTGTTGTTTCGCCGACACCGGCCGTATTTTCTCAAACGATGATTGCGGTTCCTATGATACTTTTGTATGAAATCAGTATCCTCTTAGTAAAGTATGTTCTGCGTAAATAGTTATAGAATGTCTTGTACTATACAGGAAAGAGCAGTAAATTCCCAACACTCTGCACAATTTACGTCTGATTTCCGCACTTCTCGAGACTTTTATAATCGCCGCAGTATTTCCATCTGGACGTGGGCTTCATTGAATGCTACCACTTTCATTGCGATCACCTCTTAACATTTATACAAGAAATATTCAAGGCTGCCGACAATACTTTGTCGACAGCCTTGTTTTAGGCCTGAAAAAAAGTGTACCTCAAAGACCATCTCTGAATGCAGACCTCATATCCCACATGATGCCAGTAGCGTTATCTGTTGCTCAAAACTATATTCAAAACTTCTTTGGCATTATCGGCTTCTTTTTTACCAACTTTAGCTTCGAGCACGGATATCAGGCTCATCATCTGAGCTTCAGTCAGATCAGTATTAAACCCGACTTTGAAATGTGACTGAAGCTGGCTGTTGACACCTTCCATGCTGGCTAGGGCCGAAATGGTCGCGATCTCCCTGCTCTGGAAATCGATATTGTCGCGTCCGAAGATGTCACCAAATAGGTGGTCTTTCAAGAAGGCGTCTATTGCTGGAGTGAAAGTATAAATTGCCCCGCTGGCAGGTGCTCCTATCAAGCTTGTCTGAATTTCTGTTCCGAGTTCGATTCTGCTTTTGTTGGTAGGCAAGGGGCTTGCTTCCTTACCAATCTCGTCCTTGATGCCTTTGGCTTTGCGTTCTTCCATGACGCTCATAAAGGTACTGATTCCGTTTAGGCTGCGCGGGAAACCACAATAGGCGTACATCTGCACGAGGACTTCTTTGATTTCATTAACAGTCAACCCGGCATCCAGTCCTTCGTTCAAAGCTGTTTTCAGCTTCTCCAAATCGCCTTTGGCTGTGAAGGCCGCAATTGTGACGATACCCTGCTGTTTTGCGTTCAAGCCTTGGTTATTTGTAGTCTGTGCCTGGGAAACAGTTGTCAGACTAAACACTGAAATAAAAATGCCTGTTAAAATCGCAGCTAGTTTTTTTCTCATGATAGTATCTCCTTTACTTTTAAACTTTACACAGTGTTAAAAAATTACCGGCTGTTGCCCTACTATATTGGATTAATAACTTTGCCGCCTCCGTGTAATTTTCGCAGCGCGCTACAGCCAAACATATACATTTTTTTACTTATGTTGCATCTTTTTTGTTATTGTACAATCTAGAGTTAACTCTATGTCAAGAGAAAAATTTTTCGAATTTTTTCTTGACTTGGAGTTAACACCATCCTGTAAGATGAAAAAAGCTGTTGAGGTTTAGAGGGTTAATTTTGACCTCATAGGTGATTACAGCAGCAATATATTTGTGGATCAGTAATAATTAAGGAGGATCACGTCATGAAAAAAATGTTAGCGTTGGCCCTTACATTGATAATGGCCCTCTCCCTCACTGCCTGCAGTGGAAATAATAGTGGCGTTCAGGCGGGCAATGGCCCCAATGTTGCCGCTCAGGAAAAAACCAGTCCGCTAAATACAAAAACTGAAAGTGGGGATCAAAAACAGATGGATTCGACAAGAAAAAAGATTCTTATCGCTTATTTTTCGCGCACCAGCAACACTCGTGAAATTGCCAACCAAATTCACGAAAACGTCGGCGGCGATCTCTTTGAAATCGTGACGGTAAACCCGTATCCCGCAGATTACAACGGGACCGTTGATCAGGCGAAACGAGAACAGGAAAATAACTCCAGGCCAAAGCTTACAGCAGAGGTTAAAAATATGGATTCTTATGATGTGGTTTTCGTTGGTTATCCCAACTGGTGGGGTACAATGCCAATGGCCGTATTTACCTTTTGGGAGGGATATAATTTCTCCGGGAAAACCATCATACCCTTCAGCACCCACGAAGGAAGCGGCCTTGGTCGAAGTGTCAACGATATCCGTGCGCTTTGCCCGCAAGCCACTATCCTTGATGGTCTTGCAATCAGAGGATCGGATGCGAAAAACGCACGGAATGATGTATCCGCGTGGCTGCGCAAACTTGGAATGATAAACTAGCATAATTATCCAGACTCGAAAAACACAAAGTGGATTTCGGGCCAGTCAGCGTCACATGCTATGTGGATCTGCTGCTGGCTGCGTGGTTGGATAGGCATCCTAATTTTTGTTTATTACAGAAAGGGGAGATTTTTTGAAGACAAAAACGCTTTGCAAGATGGTTATTGATCTCGTTATGACCATTCTCATGCTGGTATTAATGGCTTGCCGCCTTACCGGAAACACAATCCATGAGCTGTTAGGCGTTTCCCTGTTTATACTGTTTATTGTCCACAATATTTTGAATTGGGGATGGTATAAAACACTTCTGAAAGGAAGGTACAATACACTTCGTGTTCTTCATACAGCGGTCAATATTCTTCTTCTTGCAGCGATGCTGGCACTGATGATAAGCGGCGTAATGTTCTCTCGCACCGTGTTTGCATTTATGGACCTAAATGGTGGCTTATTCGCACGAAAGCTGCATATGCTGTCCACATATTGGGGATTTATCCTCATATCCGTGCATCTTGGAATGCACTGGGGAGTGATTATGGATACGGCGCGAAAGCTGGCAAATATTACTGCTCCGAACCGTAACCGCACATTTACCTTGCGAATTATGGCGGTATTGATCACTGTATATGGAGTGTATGCTTCTTTTAACAGAGACGTGGGTTCTAAGCTGATTTTATATTATACCTATGATTTTTGGAACTTTGACCAATCCCTTGTGTTTTTTTCTGTTGATTACCTGTCCATCATGGGGCTTTATGTCTGCGTGACTTATTATACCGTAAGACTGATTCAACAAAGATCCTAAAAAAATTTCATCATAAACTTCTGCTTTGCTATCCAAAATCAGCAACTTTATTGCGGCGATATACACAAACAACCCCCGCTTTCAGGCCTCAGCCTCAAAGCGGGGGTTGTTTTCACTCTGGAATCGTACCAAAAGGAAGTTCTATCATTATTTGGCCCTTTCCCACCAAGGAGAAAAGTGTTGTTGCTGATTTTCAAGCTCTATCGGCTGTCCGATCATTGGAGTAAGAAGCCTGTATTTCTTATTCTTACTAGCATGAGTTATTCGTTCAAACGGTTCATCCCAAGGATGGTTGGCAATGGCAAATTTTCCTACGTGCGCTGGCAACAAGGCTTTGGCCTTTAGGTCTTCGGCAGCCTGTACCGCCTCTTCCGGTGTCATATGTATATACGGCCAATTTTTGTCGTACTGGCCGTTATCTAAAATAACAAGGTCAAATCCATTTAAGCTTTCTCCAATTTGCTTAAAATGCTGCCCATAACCACTGTCGCCACTGATAAAAACTTGGTGCTGTGGAGTTACCAGTGCAAAGCCTGTCCATAAAGTCTTGTTTCTGGTCAGCATGCGCCCAGAATAATGGCGTGCAGGCAATACATGGATAATGAAATCATTTTCCAGTTCCAGTGCAGTAAACCAGTCAGCCTCATGTATAAGGTCTTTTGCAAAGCCCCATTGTTCAAAATAGGCACCTACTCCTAAACCGCAGATCACATTTTTAATTTTGGGTTTCAGAGCGGTAATAGTGGGATAATCCAGGTGATCCCAATGATCGTGAGAAATAAGCAAATAATCGATTTCCGGCATATCTTCAGCTGTGTATTGATTGGTTCCCTCAAAGGCCTTGTTTACGAAAGAAACAGGCGCTGCATAAGAACTAAATACAGGATCAATCAGAAGCCTTTTGCCTCCAAGCTGCATAAAGTACGAAGAATGTCCCAACCAAATAACTACATCCTTACTTTTGTCCAAGGTCATCAGATCTGTTTTTATTGAAGGAATGGAATCTGTCGGTGTTAAACGTTCTTTTTTGGTAAAAAGATACTCCCACCACAAAGAAGCAGAACTGGTTCCTTCGATGCGTTGAGGAGTGGGAATTAAATTCTGAAATTGCCCGTCAAGGTAATTAGACGAACTTTTGATTCTTTCAAGGCGGGAACCTTCAGGCAATGCTCCATACTTAGGCTGCTGTAGATAAAGACCTATACCAAGAGATAACATGGCAAGGCCTATTAGCGAAGCTAATAGCATTTTTCTTAACCACCTTTTCATATAATTCTCCGAAAAGATGGTTTTGGAGTAGACTTAGTAAACCCTAATTTGTAATTAAAATATGCAAATTCTCTGCATTGATTCATCTTAAGCATCTCCTTACTTTATCTGTTCACTTATAATGTAGAAATACTAAGAGGTTGCCATGACAAGAACGGTCTGCTTTAATTATTTTTTTCTCAATCTTATTCCTTAATTCTTTTACCTGAAGCATGAATTTGATAGCGAAGATAATACAAGACCTTTTCCCCCACAAAACTACTCTTCCGGCCTTATTAGTTCTTTTTCTTTTTCAACTATTGCGCGTTCAAACATGGCAATTTTATAATCCATGCGTTCCAGCGTTTTCCTCATATCTTCCATTCTTGTTATGAGTAACTTGCGCTGCTCTATAAAAAGTTCTTTTCTTGCGTCAATGGTTTCATCACCCTGTTGAAACAGCCCAATATACTCAATCAAGACTTCAATCGGAAGACCTGCACTTCGCATACATTTGATAAATTCGACCCACTTACAGTCGTCTTCCGTATAATCCCTGATTCTGCTTTTATTGCGGTTCACACGAGGAAGCAGTCCGATACGTTCATAATAGCGGAGTGTATCCTGGGAAATATCAAATTTCTCACTTACTTCTGTAATCGTCATGCGGTTTCACCCCCTAATATCCGATATCATAGCATTTGGAGTTAACTCCAAGTCAAGTATTATTAATCGTATTAATTTGGTGACCTGCATAACCCACATTCTATACACTCGCTTGCATGATGTTCTAATAAGTCATAATGATTCTTTAATGTTTCAGGAACATCTTCTTGAATTAATGCTAAATCTAAATATTTATTTACTGCTGCAATATCTATCTTTTTCGAACATGGGGCACAATGTCCACAATACATACAATGTCCGCTAAATGAACTTCTTGGAGCATTTGCAAGAACTTCACTATAATCTTTCTCTTTATTACTTGTAGTAACATAGGCAGATGCTGCAAGTATTTGATTTGTATTAGATACTCCAACCATTACGGAAGCAACTGCCGGCCTGGTTAAACAGTGACGACTTCATTAACATCCCTAGTACGCCGATATTGTCCGTTATCCCAGGTAGAACCTAGATGTCCTTGAATAACAAAGCTGCTTCGAGGATATTTACGTAACGCTTTGCCAACATTACTTCTAACTTCCGGATTTGAATTATATATGTCAATGAAATTAATACCTTCTTTGATTGCGAAATCAATCATTGCTTCGCAGTCTTTATAACTTTTATTTTCAAATCCCTCACCGCCAAGACCAATGGCACTTACCTTAATCCCGGTTCTTCCTACTATTCGATATTCCATAGTAATCCCCCATAACTATTTGCGGAAAGGAAGTTATGCTTCAAAAGTATCCGCTACATCCTTTAAAGATTTTGCAATCTCAATATGCTGCGGACAATGTCTTTCACACTGTTTACATCCGATACAGTCTGATGCTTTTCCATGTGTTTTTGTATAATTATCGTAATATACCTTTTGTATCGAAAACGCTGTTTTTAAAGATTGCTTTTCCGTATTGTATAATGCAAAATACTTGGGAATGGCTATGTTTTTCGGACAGTCCTCTACACAGTACTGACAGGCTGTACATGGAATCGCAATTGCTTCATTAATAATTGTTACAGCCTTTTTTACAATATCATATTCTTCCTGTACAAATGGTTCAAACTCCTGCATATATCCCGTATTGTCCAGTAACTGCTCCATGTCAGACATCCCACTTAACACAATCATAACTCCTTCAAGGCTTGCCGCATAACGAATAGCCCATGACGGTATGGACATATCAGGATGATATTCTTTAAATAATTCCTCTGCTTTTTCAGGCACCTTCGCAAGGTTACCACCTTTGACAGGTTCCATAACAATAACCGATTTATTATGTTTTCTGGCAACGGAGTAGCATTTCCTTGACTGAATGCTTTCATTGTCCCAATCCAGATAATTAATCTGCAACTGGACAAAATCGACTTCCGGATGTGCTGTCAGGATTTCTTCTAATAAATCCGCATGATCATGATAAGAAAATCCCATCTGTCTAATTTTTCCTTCTTTTTTCTTTTCTTGAACAAATGCAAAACTATCTAATCTTTGAGCTGTCTCATAATTCGTTACACCAAGGTTGTGAAGAAGATAGTAATCGAAGTAATCTACACCACATTTTTCTAACTGCTCGTTAAAAATTCTTTCCTGATCTTCTCTGGTTTTCAAAAACATTGTTGGTAATTTTGTGGCTACCGTGAAGCTGTCTCTTTTATGACGCTTTACCAAAGCCTCTCTAATAGCTATCTCACTTTTACCCGCATGATACATATAAGCTGTATCAAAATAAGTAAAGCCTCTTTCCAAAAAAGTATCTACCATTTGATTTAATGTATCCATATCAATACTTGTCGGATCATCCTGACCCTTTACCGGTAATCGCATGAAGCCAAATCCTAATTTTTTCTGTTCCATCTCTTATTTCCTCCTGTTCTTTTTTTTTACAAAAGCAGCAAACCAGTTACCTGATTTCAGGCACCTGGTTCGCTACCGGTAAGTTTAAACATCGATTCACTTATACAAAGTATCTAATTTTTATTTTTTTACAAATTTGCTCTCACGGGCACTGTAGCGTGGCCCGATATTTGGATACTTCTTTAATAAGTTTTCGATCTCTTCCAGATCCTTAGCAGTCAGAGTTACATCTGCCGCACCTGTATTTTCTTCCAGATATTTTCTACGTTTTGTTCCAGGAATAGGAATGATGTTATCACTTTGTACCATTACCCATGCTATGGCAAGCTGCGCAGGTGTGCAATTTTTACCTGCGGCAAATTCGGCAAATTCAGATGCTAATTTTTGATTATTATCTAAATATTCTCCATTATAGCGTGGCAGATTTTTGCGGAAATCATTTGATGCAAGTGTACTCACATTGAGATTGTTTGTAATCAATCCACGACTTAACGGAGCAAACGGAACGAATGTTATACCTAACTCTTTTGTTAATGGAAGAATCTCTTTTTCCACTTCACGGGTGAGCAAAGAGTATTCACTTTGTACCGCAGTTATCGGGTGGACAGCATACGCCTTTTTCAAATCCTCTGGTGTACACTCACTTAAACCTAAGTACCGCACTTTTCCTTCCTTTACCAGTTCAGACATGGCACCTACTGTTTCTTCTACAGGAACAGTAGGATCAACACGGTGTGCATAATAAAGATCAATGGTATCGATTTTCAAACGTCTGAGACTGCCCTCAACGGCCTGCTTCATCCACTTCGGGGAAGCGTCAAGATAAGTATCACCGCCAACAAATGCATCTCCTTTTGTATCTCTTACACGGAAAGCAAATTTCGTTGCAATAAAAATCTTATTGCGGTTCGGAACCAGCACTTTAGAAATCAGTTCTTCATTTGCGCCGTTTCCATAAATATCAGCAGTATCCCAGAAGTTTATCCCAAGATCTAATGCATATTGTAAAGTGGCAATACTTTCTTTATCATTTTTCTGCCCGTAAGCAGTGCTCATTCCCATGCAGCCTAACCCAACTGCTGATACTTCAATGTCTGTTTTTCCTAGTTTTCTGTATTTCATAGTAATAACCCCCCTTTTTTTACTTGTTTTTACTTGTCTATAATTTTTTTCTTCCTGCTATATAAACTCTATCACTTGGAGTTTGCTCCAAGTCAATAGTTTTTTCAATTTTAATAATATCGCGTCACTTAGAGTTCACTATAAATTATGAACTATTCATACGTTCGATCAGGTAATGACAATACGAAATACCAATAACTTACATAGCAGATTATCGTTTAAATTGCATGAAACGTAGTCCATTTTCCACTTATATTCCGGTATACGAAAATCTGCGCTATGATTACTGGCAAAAATAATTTGAATAAATCCTTATTAGTAAATAACTGTTTCGCTGCCACAGATTTCTGCTCCAATCTTATTCCTCCAATTTTATACGCTTTTTCCCATTTCATATGCCTGCTTCATTCCAGGTTGTTCTTTAATGTCCCCCTTATTCCAGGCTCCAGTCCCGTAAATAATACCTTTTTCTTTTGCTTGTTTTGCCGTACAACTATTTCATTCTATAATTTTAATTTCACGCAACCATTTAGTTATCTCGGGTTGCGTGGTTTTTATTTTATTGCCCTCAACTACCAAACCTTCGAGAATAGTTGATTGCGGATAGTTGGATATCTGTTTTTCCTGCAATCATCATGTTTCCCCCTTGAAATTAAGTCTAGTACTTGGAGTTAACTCACAGTCAAGTGTTTTTTTGAGTGCACTTAAGTTACACCCTCGTCATTTATTAAAGCCATATGAGTCAAATGCACGAGATGATAAAGAGCTATGGAGAATTATCTAAAATAGAAAGTACAGACACATTCGAAAAGCTATCCTGGGATAATCCAGGATAGCTTTTCGCGGGTTGCAAATTAGGTGGGATTTTCCGCGCCGCATTATTGAGCTAGTTTGGGTTTGAAAAATTTTTATAAGACCTATTGACTTTGAGTCTACTCAAAGTTGTAACATAAAATGTAGTTCAAAATTTTATCCATTCAGTTGAACAGCATAGCTAATACTACAAATGAGCTCAGGTATTTTAATTGAACTCTTCATAATGGTAAAGGAGGGGAACTTGTGAGAAGAAAATTATATAGAAATACTTTTTTGATCAGCTTCTTATTGAGTCTTGCAACGCTCCTCTGGGCAGGATGTTTTATTTCCGAAACCATCGAGGTGGTATCTGCATGGGCTGAATGCAGGACAAATTCACGGGAAAATAAACCAGTTCCAACCGTTCATTTTTCCCATCAAAAACCGGCTTCTATAAAACCTGTGCTGACCTGGACCAAAATCGAAGGGGCGGTGGCTTATGAAATAGAGTTATTAACCAAACCACCGGAGAATCCCGATAAACCCGTATCATATCCAAACTGTTTCTTTTCAACAAACAAAATCTATGTTAACGGGTTTAACGCTGACCTATCTAAGTATTACAAGAGTGAATCCTTCTATTGGCGTGTTCGCGGACTGGATATTGATGGCAACCCTATAGGTTTTTTTTCTGATGCGGAAAAAGTATATATCGATCGGCAACAAGACGTTATTCAAAAACCTGTCCCTACTTCAATTTTCAATCAGAGCGCTGGTGCTACGTTGCTGTATCCGGTTTATGCATGGATTCCAATCACAGGAACTGAAAAGTATGAAGTTGAAATATTAGATGATTTGCCGGAGAACCCCAACGGGGTTGCTCCATCCATCCACAGGATCGAATCAGCTATAGCTATAGGGTTTGACTACTATGATGAAGAGCCTAGAATTGCCGAGAAACCGTTTTATTGGAGGGTGCGGGGGCTTGACCAGAATGAAAACCCAGTTAAGGTGTATTCGGATGCCGGACAATTTAGTGTTAATCCCAATATGCATGTTGCTGTGGCGACATTCGGTGATAGCATTACTCATGGTGGTGGTAGTGTTTCCTATTCACCAGCGGATTGGGAGTACAGCTATCAGTATTATCTTGATTTTCCAAGTGTAAACCTTGGGAAAAGCGGCGATACCAGTCAAACCATGGTTGAGAGATTTGAGCAGGATGTTTTACCTTTCCATCCTCAGTATCTCATAATTTTGGCCGGTACAAACAGTCTACGTGGAGGAGTAACAGCGGAAAATGTTATAGCAGATTTGAAGTCCTGAAAGAAAAATGTCTCGTCAACAATATCCGGCCTGTATTTTTGACGCTGCCGCCAATTAATCCGGACAATATCAAAAAAGTATTTAATGAATCCACGGCTCCGGACTGGCAGGAGCAAATACGGTTGGTTAACAATTTTATCCGGACTCAGGTACATATCGATGTGGCGCGCGATATGGAATACACCAATGGAATCCTTCCTTCGAAATTGGCAGTTGACGGGCTGCATTTGGACATCGAAGGGAAAAATAAAATTGCGGCTGCCGTAAATGCGAACTGGGCTCGTATTACAGAATTAGCCCAGCAGAGCAGTATCGAATGATTTATCACCGTTTTTCAAATGCCTGCCCATGAGGGCCCCCTTGAAGGCTGTTTTTCTGACTTTGATCCGGTAAAACCGGACTACTAGATTTGGGAAAATAACCAGGCAAAATTGTCGAAGCTAGTCCTACTGATGCAACAACTTTTAAAATCCCGGCGATTCATTACGAGTCCCTTTAAGTTGCTTCAATCGTCATTTATGCACCTTTAAAATCAGTCTAGCACTCGGATTTAACTCCAAGTCAATTGTTTTTTTAGGGAGAGTACAGTTAAGGCTGCACTCCCAGCATATATCAAGGCTATATGAGGCAAATGCACGAGATGATGTCGTAAAGGAAAAGAGCAAATGAAGATTTATCTGAAATAAAAAATGTAGACACATTTAAAAAAGGGGCCGTTTTGAAGCGTAAGAGTTTCAACACGGCCCCTTAATTTTTATGCGGAGTGTGAAAAACGTGTCGAATAGGTTTCCATTGAGCGGCAGCAGATAAGATTAGCTGATATCCTCTAGGATCAACCCCAAATTTATTAATAAATACCACCACATGATACTCACCTCTTCTGCTTAGCTATCATACAATATATTAATTGACGATAAAGGAGGAATACTTATGGGTTTAGGTTTTGGAGGTGGTCGTAATGGCTTCGGCGGTTCCGGCTGTATTATTATTATAATTATTATCTTATTATTTTTCTGTTGCGATAATAACGATTGTTCCTCTGGTTGTTAATTTTTCTATACTAATCCGCCAAACCGTTTCCTCTTGCAAACCACGTTTCCACCAAGACGTGGTTGCTTTTTTTTGCATAAAAGAAACCGCCCTATTTGACGGTTTCATACGTACTATTACATCTTCATATTTTGCCTACCAAGTAAAAAATACGTTGGCAAATGGTAGGCAAATCCAACATGATTGATCTTTTATTCCCCTGAACCCTTGATATTCCTAGTTAGTAGAGTTACGCACTCCACATGCCTGAGGAGACAAAAAAGATGACAGTTGGACCTGGTGGAGCCTTGGTGGATAAGTTCATGTTTCACCAATTATTTAGTGAATTGTGCGCAGTTAGTTAAATCTTCGGGAGTTGCTCGAACTTTGGTACTTTCTCTAAGTCGTTATCCCAGTTAGCCTTGTTTGCAAAATAAATATGCCCTTGAGGCTTAATGTGTATATCACTGTCAACACACCCTGCTGGAACAACCAACAACTTTCCATCCAACTGAATATTGGGGAGTGCCGATCCGCAATTGGTGCAGAAGCTTTTCGCGTGCCCATCTGAATTTAAGTTAAAGGTTTTTGCTTTATTTTTACCCGACAACCATCTTAACTTGGCTGTAGAAGAAAACAGATTAGCGGCATGAGCTGAGCCTGTATCTTTACGGCAGCGCTCACAATGACAAAGAAAGAAACTCTCAAACTCTCCTTCGATCTCGAAAGTAATTTCGCCACAAAGACATGATCCTGTGTATTTCATAATGATATCTCCTCGTTTAAATTGTCTCGATTTAAGTGATGTATAAATATAAAAATTTCATTCAAGACGATACGTTATGTCTTTTGTAAACTAATAGCATTAACAATTTTTCTTTTGCAACAGGACTATGGACTCCACATGGTACGTATGGGAGAACATGTCAATTGGCTGAATTTCTTGTGTTTTATACCCCAGTTCTTCTAGTAAGGCCAAGTCTCTGGCTAAAGAGGATGGATTGCAAGATACATACACGATACGCTTAGCCTGCATAGCTGCAAAGGTTTCCAATACTAGTTTATCGCATCCTGCTCTGGGAGGATCAACGACAATGACTTGCGGACGGATACCTTCTTTAAACATTTTGGGCATGCTATCTACCGCATCGCCAACAATAAATTCAACATTAGAAACTTGATTCATCTGTGCATTATGCTGAGCATCACGAATAGCAGGTGCAACAATTTCGATTCCATATACCTTTTTTGCATGACGAGCTAAAAATAATGTGATGGTTCCAGTACCGCAGTAGGCGTCAATTACGGTTTCTTCCCCAGAAAGTCCTGCATATTCTACAGCTTTATTGTATAGCACTTCTGCTTGCTTCGTGTTGACTTGAAAGAAGGATCGAGCTGAGATATGAAAAGTAAATTCGCCTAATGTATCCGTAATATAATTTTCTCCCCACAAGGTTTTCGTCCGATTTCCTAATATTACATTCGTCTTATTGCTGTTTATATTTTGTATGACACTAACTAACTTGGGCACTCTTCGGCGCAAGTGAGCAATGATACGATCTTTGTGAGGCAGTTCAGGAGTTGCAGTTACTAAGACTACCATAACTTCATCAGTGGCTGTACCCACTCGTCCTAATACATGGCGCATAATCCCCCGACCTGTACGCTCATCATAGGTACTAATACCAAGCTCTGTGACGATTTCTTGCAAAGCTTGGGCAACTAGATTATTAGCCTCATGCTGAATAAAACAATGCTCCGTATTAATTATGTTATGAGTGCCTTGGGCAAAGCAACCTACTGCAACCTTTCCATTCACCGTACCAATAGGAAATTGCATCTTATTTCGATAATACCAGGAATCTTCAGCGCCTATCGTAGGATGAATTATCACATCATTGATCTTCCCAATGCGAGTCACAGCGTCTATCACCGTTTGCCTTTTCAAAATAAGCTGCTCATTATAAGCAACATGCTGCAATTGACAGCCGCCACAATCATAATAAATGGAGCATCGTGGCTGGCAGCGTGCAGCTATCGGTTTTAGGATTGCTTTTAACTTGCCTTTTGCATAACTTTTTTTCACTTCGGTAATTGTAACTTCTACCTGTTCCCCTGGTAGCCCATGAGGTACGAAAACAGTAAACCCTTCATATTTTCCGACTCCTTCCCCACTATGTCCCAAACTAACAATATCCAGGGTATATGTATTATTTCTTACAATTGGTTTTTCTTCTTTTACCATCTTATTATCACCTTTCCATTCAATCAGGAGTTTTTTAAATCCAGCTTTTTATTCAGAAATAAAGAGTGCCCAGTAAGGCACCCTATCAATAAAGAATTTATTAATGTTTTGCATCAGCTGCAGCTTTACTTAACGTAATAAAGCTATCCGTATATTCTTTTAGTTTTTGAGTTACTAAATAATGAATACTGCCAGGTGGATAGGTTCCATCCACACGACATTCACCCGCTGGTACATCGGTTAATAATTCGATGCCTTCATCGATTGTTTTTACCGTATATATGTGAAATTGTCCCTGTTTCACCGCTTCAATGACTTCATCATTGAGTACTAATTCATCTACATTCTGGTGAGGAATCATAACACCCTGTTCACCTGTCAAGCCTCTCATTTTGCAGATGCTAAAAAACCCTTCAATTTTCTCTGTAACCCCGCCAATGGGCTGGACTTCACCTTTTTGGTTAACCGACCCTGTAACAGCAATCGATTGTTTAATTGGAACACTTGCCAGACTCGACAACAACGCATATAGTTCTGTACTAGAAGCACTATCGCCATCAATACCACCGTAGAGTTGTTCAAAGGTTAAACTTGCAGTAAGTGCCAAAGGATACTTCTGTGCATATTTTTGTCCTATATAGCCACTTAAAATCAACACACCTTTGGTATGACTTGTACCGCTCATCTTGGTTTCGCGCTCGATGTTAACAATACCGCTCTTTCCCATATAAGTATTGGCAGTGATACGAGAAGGTTTTCCAAACATATGCTCTCCAACGGCCATCACAGCTAAGCCGTTCACTTGACCAATTTTTTTATCTTTCGTATCAATCATGAGTTTACCATCAGCAACCATTTCCTGCAAGTGTTCTTCATATTTATTGCTGCGATATTTTTTTTCTTCTATCGCTTGTTTGACATGTTCTCCTGTTACAATATCATTTTGATTCATGGTGGCCCAAATATCCGCTTCGCATAATATTTTTACTACTTCGCTAAAGCGAGTAGTCAACTTTTTCTGACTCCCTGCTAATCTACAGGAATATTCCACAACTCTGGCTACTGCAGAGCGATCAAAATGTTTTAGCTTTTTACTCTCAATTGCGGAACTAATAAACTCAGCCATTTTTTGCACATTGTCCATATTACTATCCATTTGCGTATCAAAGTCAGCGTGAATTTTAAACAGTTTACAAAAGTCTTCATCATAATTATACATTAAATAATATAAATAAGGATTACCAATTAAGATTACCTTTACATTAATGGGCACAGGCTGAGGTTTCAATGACGCCATAGCCATCATCCCATATTGTTCACTCAGATTTTCTACAAATAATTTTTGTGTTTTCAAAATCCGTTTTAAGGCTTCCCATGCGCCGATGTTAGTTAAAACATCCCGCACATTCAAAATGAGGTATCCTCCATTTGCTTTATGCAGTGCTCCCGCTTTAATCATGGTAAAGTCCGTACTTACCATGCCCATACGTGTTTCATATTCTACCCGGCCTACTAAATTATAATAAGTAGGGTTCGCTTCTACAATGACCGGGGCACCTTTTAGTTCACGATTATCAACCAATAAGTTGACCTTGTATTTATCTCGAATAGAATCTTGGGTATTCTTTTTCAAAAAGGCAAGAGGATTGCTGTGGTCATCATCACCACTGCTGTTCTTAAAATCATTAATATTTTTTACAACATCTTCTTTTACAGCCTCTAAATATTCTACGACAGCACTATGATCCTGATATTTCTGCCGCACTTCATCAATCATGCTGCCAGCGGCAAACAGACCTACCTTACCATCCAATTTCCGGATTTCTTCCCGCATTTCTCTTTCTAATTCCTGCATGCGCCTTACTACTTCCATGGCTTTTTCATGAACGGCCAATATTTTTTTCTCAGTAGCTTCTCTTTCTTCTTTTTCCAGGCTTTGAAATTCCTCAGGAGTCAGCGTCTTTCCATCCTTCATCGGCATGCCGACAAAACCAGTTGTTGACCATTGAGGCAATATTCCATTCTCACTGGCTTTTTCGTTAAAAGAGTCAATAATCAGCGTACGTCTTTCTTGAAATGACTTTATGGTATTATTTTTAGCACTTTCATAATCATCGCTGCTAAAAACTTTCCCAACTTCTGTTTTTATGTCTTCAATTAAACCTTCTATATCCTTGCAAAATACATGACCCATTCCTGCTGGCAATAATAAAGCGATAGGCTGGCTGCTATTTTTAAAATTATTCACATAGCACCAATCACCTGGACGTTCCTGTTCCTTGGCAACTTTAGCAACAGCCGCTTTCGCATAGGTAATTTTACCAGTTCCTACCAGACCTGAGATAAAGATATTATATCCATGATTTTTTGCAAACAAACCAAATTCTACCGCTTTAACAGCACGCTTTTGTCCAATCATTACATCAAGAGGAGATATACTCGCTGTAGTTTCAAAATGAAATAAATTTTCATCACAAGTAAAACGAAGTTTATTTACTGGCAGCTCAGGATATTTGGTCATCATATCTGCTCCCTTTTTCCACATTTTAAAGATATACTTCGACTATTTCCATAAAAACCCCTTTTACACTCTTAACTTTTCCTTTCCTTCATCTTCTGAGCAGGTTACTCGCCCTCTTCACTCCACAAAACAGATTGATAACCACATTGTACACATATGTCAAAAAATTTTTGAGGTTCATGGCATGCAGCATTAATCATGGACTTGGTGGCACCTGAACTATGAACCCACATCAGTTCACGATCTGTTTTAAATTCTCCGATTATACCTGATAAAGGACCATTCGCATACATACCCGCGGGAGGAATCTGACTAGCCCCGAAACTTTTTATATTACCACAGTTTTGACATTTTGGCATACTTTCATCTCCTTTTATACAAATGATATCCCCAAAAACAACATAATAATTTTAGATGTATTAAGCACCGAATGGGCAGCAATCGAACTAATGAGTGAGCCTGTCTTATAATAAAGATAGGATAAGCCCACTCCAACCAGAATCATTTCACTAAGCCAATACAAATTAAAATGCATAAGTGCGAAAACGAAGGAACTAGCAATCGCTCCTCCCCAAAATCCCCATTTTTCTTTCATGGGTAAAAAAGTAAACAATCGATATAGTATTTCTTCTGTCAAAGGTGCTAATGCCCCAGCTAGGAATAAAGGGGAGGCTAGGTCACGCCATGAAATGGCTTTTTCAACTTGGGCAACTAAAGGATGCTGACTAGGTGTGAGAAAAAGAACTGTCGTATATATTCTTTCACTAAAGATGCTCACACCTAGCAATATAAAACCAACAACGATTCCATAGAATAAATTTCTGTTAAAATTCTGAAAGGTTAGTCCTAGTGCTTTGAAGTTGCCATTATGCCTTCGGACTACTAAACAAACCAGCGCTAATACCACCAATCGATCGGTCACTTCTATGACAAAAGGTGTCGCCACAAAAATCATCGGATATAAAACTCTTACTAAGAATAAACCTACCATTAATCGTAATACATGAATCGAAAAAACATCCTTGAGATTCCAAGGGGCTTTATTTTCTAGCATAATACTACCTCTTAAATTAGAAAGACATATCAATACCATTATGCACGTCCATATCATCTTTCATGCTTGGAAATTTTTAAACAAAAAATAGCCTTCCTGCCTTGGTATCGACAGAAAAGCTATTTTCACTCTATCTTATTATAATCTTTCACGCAGTAAGGTATTTACCATATCCGGATTCGCTCGTCCCTTTGTTTGTTTCATAATTTGTCCGACTAAAAATCCTATGGCCTTGTCTTTACCTGCTTTAAAATCAGCTACGGATTGAGGGTTTGCTGCGATTACACTTTCTACAATGGCAACAATCTCGCTACTATCGGAAATTTGCACCAGCCCTTTTTCTTTGACAATCACTTCTGCATCTTTGCGGCTGGTCCACATTTCTTCAAATACAGTTTTGGCTATTTTATTAGAAATTGTTCCCTTTTCAATTAGAGTAAGCAGTTCAGTCAATTGTTTAGGTGAAACAGGGCAGTCCAAAATGGTTATGCCTTCACTATTTAAGTGTTTAGATACTTCCCCCATCAACCAATTAGCTACTACTTTTGCATCTCCATTATTTTGCACACTTTGATCAAAATAATCAGCTACCGCTTTACTAGATGTAATAATGCCAGCATCATATTCTGATAAGCCGTAATCATTCATTAGACGCTGCCTGCGAGCATCAGGCAGTTCTGGCAAATTAGCACGAATTTCGGCCACTCTGGCTGGGTCAACCACAATTGGCACCAAATCAGGCTCTGGCAGGTACCGATAATCGTGGGCCTGTTCTTTACTACGCATAGAAGCAGTGATCCCTTTATTTTCATCCCAAGTACGTGTTTCTTGAATCACTCTTCCCCCATCGTCTAGTATTTCTTCCTGACGAATCACTTCATACTCTATACCACGCTGTACGGAACGGAAAGAATTGAGATTCTTAATTTCCGCTTTTGTACCAAGGGCAGCTTGTCCATGTGGCCGCAGGGAAATATTAGCATCGCAGCGCAAACTGCCTTCTTCCATTTTGCAGTCCGATACATCTAAGTATTCCAAAATGGCTTTTACTTTTTCCAAATACGCCCTGGCTTCTTCTGCGGAGCGAATATCTGGTTCAGAAACGATCTCTAATAATGGTACTCCTGTACGATTATAATCTACCAAGGCAGAGTCCGAACTGCTGATCGTCGCACCTGAATGCACCAGCTTTCCAGCATCTTCTTCCATATGTATGCGCGTAATATTAATACGTTTGGTTTCTCCATTTACCTCAATATCTAAATGCCCATTTACTGCAATGGGTAAGTCATATTGAGAGGTTTGAAAATTCTTCGGCAGATCAGGATAATAATAATTCTTACGGTCGAACTTACTAAACGGCAGGATTTCACAATTGAGAGCCACCCCTGCTTTTATAGCAAATTCTACTACTTTCTCATTAATGACTGGCAAAACTCCAGGAAGTCCCAAACATACTGGACAAACATTAGTGTTTTGTTCTGAGCCAAATTTTGTGCTGCATCCACAGAAAATTTTTGAATTGGTCTTTAGCTCTGTATGAATTTCTAACCCTATTACTATTTCATAATCCATCGATTAAACCTCCCCTAGGGTTGCAAAGCCCTTGTGGTAATCATTATTCTGCTCAAATGTATAGGCAGCGCGAATGATTGTTTCTTCTCCCAGAGGCTTACCGATGATTTGCATACCAATAGGCATGCCAGCTGCAAAACCACATGGAATGGAAATCGCCGGTACTCCTGACAAATTTACAGGAATCGTACATACATCCTGCAAGTACATGGCAAGGGGATCATTCGTCTTTTCACCCAATTTAAAAGCAGTAGTAGGTGCCGTCGGTGTAATCAATACATCTACTTGCTCAAACGCCTTGTCAAAATCCTGTTTCACCAAGGTGCGAACTTTCAACGCTTTTAAGTAATACGCATCATAATAACCAGAACTCAACGCATATGTACCAAGCATGATACGGCGCTTTACTTCCGCACCAAAGGCTTCACTGCGAGTCTTCTTATACATATCAATAATATCATTGCCTTCTACTCGATGGCCAAAGCTCACTCCATCATAACGGGCCAAATTAGAACTGGCTTCTGCCGGAGCAATCATATAGTAAGCTGACAAAGCATATTCCGTATGGGGCATAGATATTTCTTTATATTCAGCACCTAAAGCTACTAATTGTTCAATGGCCTTGTTAATGGCTCTTTCTACTTCAGCATCCATCCCAGCAACAAAATACTCTTTCGGAAGACCGATCTTTAAACCTTTAATATTGTTTACCAATGATTTTGTATAATCAGGCACACCAGTATTAATTGAAGTCGAATCTTTGGCATCATAACCGGAAATGATATTCATCACATGTGCACTGTCCGTAACATCACGGGTAATCGGTCCAATTTGGTCAAGGGAAGAAGCATATGCCACCAGTCCATAACGGGATACACGACCATATGTGGGTTTTAGTCCAACTACACCACAATAGGCTGCTGGTTGGCGGATCGAACCACCTGTATCGGACCCCAATGCCCAAATTGCTTCTCCCGCTGCAACAGCGGCTGCCGAGCCACCACTAGAACCACCTGGTACCGTTTCCAGATTCCAAGGATTGTGAGTAGGAAAAAATCCTGAATTTTCTGTAGAACCGCCCATAGCAAACTCATCCATGTTAGCTTTACCAAGGATAACAGCGTCTTCTGCCGCTAATTTTTCAGCAACGGTTGCATCATAAGGAGGTACAAAAGTTGCCAATATTTTTGAAGCACAAGTTGTTTTTATTCCTTTGGTGCATATATTATCTTTCAGAGCTCCTGGAATACCAGCAAGCACAGAAACCTTCTCACCACGCTGAATTTTACTATCCACTGCCTGAGCCTGAGCCAAAGCAGTCTCACTCGTTCGAGTAATATAGGCTTGTACATTTTTATCGACAGCATCAACCCGCCCTAGCACAGCCTTTGTTAATTCTACAGCTGATATTTCTTTTGCTACTAATTTTTCATGCAATTGACTCGCTGTATGTTTAAATAACTCCATGCTTATCCTCCTTATCCTTCCATGATCTTAGGAACTTTAAAATAACCATCTTCCTGTTCAGGCGCATTTGACAATGCTAATTCCCGAGGCAGCGATGGCTTTGCTTCATCTGCCCGCATTACATTTCTTAGCGGCAACACATGAGCAGTAGGCTGTACATTATCAACATTTAGCTTATTTAAAACATCTGCATATTCTAAAATAGCATCCATCTGTCCAGTAAATGTTTCAAGCTCACTCTCGGAAAATTCCAGTCGTGACAATAAAGCAACATTCGCTACATCTTTACATGTAATCTTCACAATCTCACCATCCAAACTTAGTATTGTTAAGAAATTTCATAATAAACTATATTATACCATGTTTAAGAGAAATTCAAAAATAAAACATTTCAAACCGCGAAGATGCGAGGATTATGAGAATTTGAAATGACAATCAGAATGTACAACAATCGAACCACAAAGACGCAAAGTACACAAAGGGTTCCTATTTTGCGCACTCCTTTGTGGTTCATCACATCTTATATTCTTTCACTTACAGACAAAGATTGCTGCAACGCAGAATCGACGTTGCAGCAATCTTTGTCTTTCTCAATCATGTACATTCACTATTTTACCTTCACTACAACTAATGATTTTAGGATTATTATCGATCTTGACTCGCAAATCAACTTTTCCGCCCCAAAGATCAACAACATATTTGACGGTTTCCTGGGCATAGTTTAATTCCAATTCTCGTTGATCACAAACATGCTCTAATAGTAAGGTACCATTTTCCACCCCCACAGGTCTAATAATAGGTATACTCCCTAAGCCAACGGCATTAGCCAAATTGTCTCGTACTGTTTTCCAGCCTTCTTCATTCGAAACTTCTGTTACAACTATATCTTCACCTTGTATGCCATAGGAGAACAAATGCAGCTTTTCACACAACTCCTGGTTTAAATAACGGCGTATAAAAGACTGATCCCGATCCTCAGACCGTATGGCCATAATCTTCTCTCGCCCGCCAGGCTGCTGATCCAAGTATTCAAACATCTTAAAGCCCAGAAAATAAGGATTAATCTGCCCTTGATGAGGACGTATCACCAAATGATGGCGTTGTAAAAATTCCAAGTGAAGTCCCTGTGGCAACTCAAGTTGATTTAAAATTTGATAATGCCAGTAGCTGGCCCATCCTTCATTCATAATCTTAGTTTCCAATTGGGGAATAAAGTACATAGTCTCTTCCCGTACGATATGAATTAAATCACGTTCCCATTCAACCAGCTTTCCTTTCTCTGCCAGAAATGCTAATAAATCATCTTTTAGCCGCTCTGGCACAGTTCCTTCCTCTTCCTCAGGAATTTGCTTTCTTTCGCCATGCCGGCACGTTTGAAATTTAAGTCCGTGTGCCGCATCCAAAATACGCTCTACCTTATCTGGACCGATGCTGGGATCTTGTATATATTCCCTGACACGATTCGCATGAGCCTTAAACATTTCCATCTCCAGCTTGGCCCGTGTATCCCGTTTAAATAGACGATTATTCTTAAAAAAATCATTATGCCCGTATACGTGGGCCATGGTCAAAATATGAATGAGCAAGGTATTATCCCGCATTAAATAAGCAATGCAAGGATCGGAGTTAATCACCATTTCATAGGGTAATCCAACAAGATTGTATTTATAAAAAGTTTTTTGCCTTTCATAAGCCTTACCAAAGCTCCAGTGAGGATAATGGGAAGGCATACCTACGTATGCCTCATAACACAACATATCCTCATAACTGCATATTTCAAAATGCTGTTCATAACAATCTAATCCTGCATCCCATACTAACTTTTCAATTTTATCATTCCAGTATTCTAATTCGTCTAAGCTATAGGCTGCCATCAGCTGTTACCTCCGGATGCAGATTCCGTATCTAAGATCTTCTTAAATGCTGGCCAAATATCTGTTTTATCGCCCATCATAACCATAATAAAATTATCCAAGTGTATTTGTTTTTCATATTCTTTGCTAATGGCACTCCCATACATGCTACTGGTTGTTATTTCTCCATACCCAAATAAATTGCTGATCGTACAAAGCTGGTTCACTAAAGCAACAGCTTTAGCATTATCTTCACCCCAGTTATCACCATCTGAGCAGTGAAAGATATAAATATTCCAGATGGCTGGATTATAACGCTGTTCAATAATTTCTAACGCTTTTTCATACCCACTGCTGATATAGGTTCCTCCAGTCTCGCCTCGATGGAAAAACTCTTGTTCATTCACTTCTTGAGCAGTGGTCGTATGAGCGATAAATGCTACCTCAACATGTTCATACTTCCAGCGTACAAATTGGTACAGCAAAAAATAAAAACTGCGCGCTAAATATTTCTTGGTTTGATCCATTGATCCAGATGTATCCATGATACAAATCACTACCGCATTGGAATGCCTGCGGGTATCTTCTTTTATGCGGCAATAGCGCAAGTCATTTTCATGAAAAGGTATACGTTCCGGAGATTCGTTTTCCTCATTATTATATTTATCCCGCTGCGCCATTTTTTGACGTTTAATTTTTTCTGCCAACGTTCTTTTCTTATTTAAATGGGGTGGAATCCCTTTGCGCTGAAAGCTTGAACGCTTAAATTTGCGTTCTGACTCGATTTGCGCGAACTTTTTCCTTTCCATATCCGGTAATTGTAAATCATCGAAAAGATAACTAGTAAGTTCCTCTATGGTTATTTCTGTCTCGTAAACGTCTTCACCGGGATTATTACCAGCTTGCCCCTGTCCTGGCTGCTGCCCTGGCTGACCATTCGCCTTGCCAATAACCTGCCCCTTTGCTTCCTGCCCTTCCCCAGAACCTGTGCCACCGGCATTCTTTCCGTAAATGAATTGATATTCTTTAATTCCTCTTATGGGAATTTTTATTTTTTTATCCTTGCTTTGCCCAATAATACTTTCCTCGGCAATAATATCACCTAAATTCTTTTTTATGCTTTCTTCCACTAGTTGACGATGTCTTTTGCGGTCCCATGCCGAACGATCTGAACTATTCGTATTCCCATCCTTAAAGATAGCCACTACTTGTCATCTCCCTCCTACCAACCCCTTAGTCCTTCCAAAGATTATTGGCCGCATATTTCAAGATGACATTACAACAATGGTCACAATAACCATTCGCTTTTAATTCCTCACCCATAACATTATATTTGGTATCTTGTTCTTTATCCCGTACTCTCGCCTTCGTAATAATACGTGAAATTTCTTTAACGGCTACCGTTAATTTCTTTTCAATGGCCTCTTTTAACGGTTCATAACACTGATAATCAATTTTGCCGCCATTACGCAAGACGGAGAACATATAAGCAGTCACGTCCTGACGAAAACCAGGTGCCGCAGTACTATAAATACCAACCTGTTCTTCGATTGACTGAAGAAACTTAAGATCAGGTTCTAGCTCCTCGCCTGTATTCTTATCTTTTATCTTAGTTGAATTAGCAAAAGCCTCCGCATGATCCAAATAGTTATTAAATAAGCTTTCCGCTTGTTCACTATATCCATGTATAAAGGCTCGTGTAATTTCTTTCTCCAGAATCTTATGATACTCTTTTTTAATGGTATCTTGTAAAAAAACTAAATACCGTTTTTTATCATCTTCAGCAATGGCCAATTCCTTAACTGCTTTAGTTAAAGTATCTAAAATACTAATGGGGTTAATACAATTATTTTCTGATTCCGATAGGGCAACATCTACAGCCTTCATAATGAAGCGAGTAGAAATCCCCGTCATACCTTCTCGCTGCGCTTCATCCCTGAGTTCAAAAATATCAATTTTCTTTGTAGAACCTTTTTCTACAATTTCCTCGCCATTATATAGTTTCAATTTTGTTAATGGGTCTACTTTGGCTGACGGACTCAATCGAGTTAAAATGGCAAACATGGATGCCATTTCAATCGTATGAGGTGCAATATGAGCATCGAAACTGCTGCTTCTTAAAATTTTCTGATAAATCTTTACTTCTTCATCCAGCTCCAGGCAATAGGGAACTTCAACTTTAACAATTCTGTCTAAAATCGCTTCATTCGTATGATCAGATTTAAATTTATTCCATTCCGCTTCATTCGAGTGAGCTAAAATGATGCCATCAAAATAAATCATAGAGCCCTTGCCTGGCGACGGTATGGACTTTTCTTGAGTAGCGGTAATCATCGTATGCAAATATTCCACATCATTCTTAAAGACTTCAATAAACTCAACCAATCCCCGATTTCCTACATTGAAAGCTCCGTTTAATGACAATACTCTAGGATCATCTTCAGGATATAAATCCATTTTAGAAATATCAACAGATCCAATCAACACGGAAGTATCTTGATTATTGGGGTCAACTGGAGGTACTGTACCTATCCCTTTACGGGACCGAATGGAAAACTCTGCAGTTTCTACTGGAAAGCGCTCAAACTCACCGTGGTATTCATTTTTTAAACGATAGCGGCAAACAGGGCAAAGATCACCTTCAATTTTTACACCTAACAGCTCTTCAAATTTGGGACGAAGGTGTTTCGGAATCAAGTGAAGCGGCTCTTCCCGCATTGGACAATCCTTTATGATATAAATAGAATGGCTCATTTCCAGCATTCGCTTCAAGGCTTCCATTATAGAAGACTTGCCCGCACCGACAGGCCCAACAAAATAGAGGACTTGCCTAGATTCTTCTCCTTTCATCGCTGCAGAATGAAAATAACGCATAATTTTCATGAGTGTCTTATCGATGCCATAAAAATCATTTTTAAAATATGTGTAGCGCTTTAATAGATCATTGCCATAGATTCGTTTTAAACGTGGATGCTCTTCCGTTTTTACTGTTTCTACGCCAGCAGCAATCAGCAAATCATACATGCGCTGATGCGCCAGCATGACTACCTTAGGATTTTCCTTAATGATTGCCAGATAATCAAGAAGCACACCATCAAACTGTCGATGCGTCTTTGCTTCCCGGTCTTGTTGTATAAGACTTGCAAAGTCAAAACTTTTCATAAAATTGCCCCTCCCCTTAATTTACAAGCGTACTCTCGGAGAAAAACCATATATAGCCGTAAACTAGCAAATGAGCATAAAGCGTGGATTAAGTAGCAGGTTGAAGCCTTAGTTATGCGCTCATCTTTTCCGTCCTAAATGGCACTTTCCGAGAGACTATCCTACAGTAGTAAAAGATATTTAGAAACAATTTCTTAGAGGCTTTCGAATAGATGAAATCTATATTATAGATATGCAATTCCTTGCAAACATTATTACTATAGAATTTTTTAGTCTAAGGGTTCTTTTACCTCTTAACTACTGATTTTCATTGAATGATCCTGAAAAAAGGTCAACAAAAAGCACACCCGTTGCTTCCGGAGCATTTGGCTACAATGCTGGCGAAATACCAACTCCTGCACCGCGCAAAGAAGGTACAATAACGATTATTAAATAAGAATACGGTAGTAGTCATACCATAATGACTCATACTGAAAACTAGAGGCTATATTCCATTATGAATGGAATATAGCCTCTAGTTTTTCTCATTAGTTCGCAGCGGACAAATATGTAGAAAGGATTTTAGTTAAATCCCATCCCCATCAATACCACGCAATTCATCTTCACTTAAGCGATTCAAATCAAAAGGAGTTCCTTGATATACATAATAATTAAGCCAATTGGAAAACAGTAAATTGGCTGCACTGCGCCAACGCACGATTGGTGTTTTTTGAGGATCATCATTGGGATAATAATTGACTGGAATATTAATAGGCAACCCTTCTGCCACATCACGATCATATTCTGTTTTAAGAGTTAATACATCATATTCAGCATGACCCGTAATAAATAAATGCCGATAGGTTTTGTCAATGACTGCATAAACACCCGCCTCTTCTGACTCAGACAGGATGGATAATTGGGGCACCTTCTCCACATCTTCTTTTTTTATATCTGTATGTCTGGAATGAGGAACATAAAAAACTTCATCAAAGCCCCGAAATAACATTTTTTCTTTCATATTTACAGTGTGAGGAAACACACCAAATAATTTTTGAGGTAAGTCATGTTTAGGAATACCATAATAATGATACAAAGCAGCTTGAGCTCCCCAGCAAATATGCAAGGTAGAATAAACATTCTTTCTACTCCAATCCATAATTTCACACAACTCATTCCAGTAGACAACTTCCTCATAAGGCATTTTTTCCACTGGCGCGCCAGTAATGATCATGCCATCATACTTACGATCTTTCACGTCAGCAAAAGTTTCATAGAATTTAACGAGATGTTCATGAGGTGTATTTTTAGGTTCATAGGTTGCTGTGTAGATGAAATCAAATTCTACCTGTAGGGGTGAATTCCCCAATAACCGGAGTAATTGTGTCTCTGTAACAATTTTCGTCGGCATCAAATTTAATAGTAATATTCGAAGTGGACGTATATCTTGCGCATAGGCACGATCCTCATCCATTGTAAAAATATTTTCTTTCTCAAGAATATTTACAGCTGGCAAATTATTGGGGATTTTTATAGGCATATTCTTTGACTCCTTTTCACTTGAAAAATCATTGGAACAAATTACGTACTTTTATTCTAATGCAATTCTCCAATAAGTCCTAATATTCCTTTTCACTATTCTTAATTTATTTGCCATCCCCAACCATTCTTAGAAAATCTTCTTCCTCTAGCACTTCTACCCCTAACTGCTGAGCCTTATCAAGCTTACTGCCTGCTTCTGCGCCAGCAACCACATAATTCGTTTTTTTACTAACTGAGCCGGATACTTTACCGCCTAATTTTTGAATGATGTCAGATGCCTGATTGCGACTCATTTTTTCTAAGGTTCCTGTTAATACAAACGTTTTCCCTGAAAAAAGCTGATTTTCCGTAATTGTTTGTTTTTCTTCTATCATGTTTAAGCCAGCAGTTTCAAGTCTAGCAACCAGCTCTAAATTTTCTTCAGCAGCAAAATACGCAACAATGCTTTCTGCAATTTTAGTACCTACTTCATCTAGTTCCAGCAGTTCTTCTACTGAAGCTTGCTTTAAATCCTCCATATTACCATAACGCCGTGCTACGATTCCGGCAGCTTTTACACCAACGTGACGAATGCCTAAAGCAAATAATAATCTGGACAATCCTGCCTGTTTGCTGTTTTCAATAGCAGTCAGCAGATTTTCTGCTGACTTTTTACCCATTCGGGGTACTGTAAGGACTTGTTCCATTTCTAATTGATACAAGTCTGCCACATCTTTAACAAGACCAGTATCTACTAAGGCATTTAATACCGCTGGACCCAAGCCATCAATATTCATAGCATCACGAGATACAAAGTGAATCAAGCCTTCTCGAAAAAGTGCAGGACAGTGGGGGTTTGTACACTTGTGAGCAGACTCCCCCTCTTGCCTTATTACTTTGCCTTTGCATTCAGGACATTCCTCTGGCATAACAAAGGGGATCTGTGCTCCAGTACGTTTCTCCATTACCACTGAAACAACTTTCGGAATGACTTCTCCTGCCTTATGAATAATTACCGTATCTCCAATACGAATATCTTTTTCTTCTATATAATCCTGGTTATGTAAGGTCGCTCGGCTAATGGTGGAACCCGCTACTCTTACAGGGCGAAGAATTGCTGTTGGCGTCAATACTCCCGTCCGTCCAAGCCCTACAAAAATATCTTCTACCACAGTAATCGCTTGCTCCGCTGGAAATTTATAAGCAATCGCCCATCTCGGATCTTTAGCTGTATAACCTAAGATTTGCTGACTGCTTAAATCATTTACCTTTATGACCATCCCATCAATCTCGTAAGGAAGTTCATGACGCTTTTCAGCAAAACCCGTACAGTAGGCAATCACATCTTCGATCTGATTAAATATCTTATAATGAGGGTTGATTTTTAGTCCTAGTTGATTGAGATATCCTAGCACTTGTCCATGTGTAGTTAATTCAATACCTGTATAAGTACCAACGCCGTAGACAAAGATATCTAAGGCTCGATTGGCTGTCACCTTAGGGTCAAGCTGACGCAAGGACCCTGCAGCAGCATTACGCGGATTTGCTAATAATGCTTCGCCTGCTTCTTCTCGTTCATGATTTAAACGCTCAAATTCCTTACTGGGCATATATATTTCACCACGGACCTCTAGAAAAGAAGGAATCCCAACATGATCACCACGCAGCATTAAAGGTATTGATTTAATGGTTCGAATATTCGTAGTCACATCTTCTCCCTGGGTACCATCGCCCCGGGTAACACCACTCACTAGATGACCATTTTCATAAGTTAAATTAATTGCTAAGCCATCAATCTTTAGCTCCACTACATATTCAATACCCTGCTCTTCTCCCAGACCACTTTGCACTCGATTATGAAAAGCCAGTAATTCATCTGCAGAAAAGCAATTTCCTAAACTACGCATGGGTGTAGCATGATTTACACGCTTAAAACCGCCTGCAACCATACCACCCACTCGCTGGGTAGGAGAATCCGCCGTGATCAACTGGGGATAGGATGATTCCAGCTCGATTAAACTACGCATTAACAGATCAAATTCTCGGTCCCCAATTTCAGGATCATCAAGAACATAGTAACGATAGTTATGATAATGGAGTTGTTCACGCAACTGGATGATTTTGTTTTGAATTTCCTGTATATCATCTAGCTTTTTTTCCACGACTTTGATCACTCCCAAATTAGAATCAGGAAAGCTGCAGCATAGACTGCAGCTTTCTTATATTGTCATAAAAGTATCTTTTTATACCAAGCTGCTCTAACACGCAGCCTAAGGCTTAATATTCCTTCTCTATTACACTTTGGTAATCGGCGCCATATTCGCAACGACAAGTTTGATGCCAAGGCCAGGAAACGCAATTTTAAGTTCCTGGCTGTCTCCACTCCCCTTCACTTCAATTACAGTACCAATTCCCCACTTTGTATGCTGAGCCTTATCAGCGACTTTCCAAGCACCACTGCTTTGCCCTTTTTGAGGATGAGCTTTCATAATAGGAGCTCGTAAGGGACTTTGTACAACGGATGAGGTCGAAGCAGGCGGATTGATGGTCGCCTTACTTCCATTACTGGCAAAACCATAATGATTTTGCCTGCCTGAATATTTTTCCACCATGGCACTCGGAATTTCGCTCAAGAACCGGGATAAAGGAAACATTTGCGTCCTGCCATAAATGGTGCGCATGCGGGCATTGGTCATATATAATTTGCGGCGGGCTCTTGTAATACCTACATAGCAAATTCGCCGTTCTTCTTCAATTTCTTCTTCATTCATTAATGTGCGTGAATGAGGGAAAAGCCCTTCTTCCATACCAGCCATAAAAACAACTGGAAATTCCAATCCTTTTGCAGAGTGCAGTGTCATAAGTGTAACACGGGCTTCTGATATTTCAGCATTATCAATGTCAGCTACCAAAGCAACCTGCTCTAAGAACCGTTCTAAGGTTTCTTCCCCGTCACTCTTGGCAAACTCCTTTGCAACACTTAGAAACTCTTTTAAATTGTCCAGCCTATTTTCATCTTGCAAATCCGTACTCTTTTGCAACTCCTCTACATAACCAGAGTCATGCATTACTTTGTTCACTAATTCTACAACAGACAAAGAATGTACTTGAGCCATTAAGTTAAAAATCAGTTCCGCCAAAAATTCTAACGGAGCTTTTGCTCTTGCAGTAAGTCCTGGTACTAATTCAGGATTACTCACCACATCAAACAATGTCATATTATTCTCTGCAGCATAAGCTGTTAAGCGGCTAATCGTAGTATCTCCAAGTCCCCTCCTGGGCACGTTGATAATTCGCAAAAGACTGACACTATCTGCCGGATTAAAAATAACCCGCAAATAAGCTAAGATATCTTTGATTTCTTTACGATCATAAAATTTTAACCCGCCTACAATCACATAAGGAATACCAGCCTGCATGAAAGCTTCTTCAATAGCCCTAGACTGGGTATTGGTGCGATATAATATTGCAACGTCACCATAAGACGTACGATACACTGTATTTAGCTTAGTAATAGTATCCCCAATGAACTGGGCTTCATCCTTCTCATGGTGAGCTAAATAGTGAGTAATCAGTTCACCTTGAGGATTTTGCGTCCACAATTCCTTCGGCTTCCGGGAGCTATTGTGCTCAATTACAGCGTTAGCAGCATCTAAAATCACTTGAGTCGAACGATAATTTTGCTCTAAGGTAATCATCTTGGCTTCTGGATAATCTTTTTCAAAATCTAAAATATTACGAATATCCGCTCCCCGCCAGCCATAGATACTCTGATCCGCATCACCTACAACACAAAGATTGCGATGCTTATCCGCCAGCATACCTGCCAACAAGTATTGGGCCCTGTTTGTATCTTGGTATTCATCAATCATAATATAGTGGAATTTACGTTGGTATTTTGCCAAAACCTCTTCATTATTCTGTAAGAGTCTCACCGACAGCATGAGCAGATCATCAAAATCCAATGCATTGTTAGTACGCAATTTCTGTTGGTATAACTGGTAAATCTCTGCTATTTTTTGTTCATGAAAATTACTGGATAAGGATGTGAATTGCTGTTCATCTTGTAAGGCATTCTTAGCATTGGATATGGTAGCTAGAACACTGCTTGGCTGAAACTGCTTATCATCCAGATTTAATTGTTTTAAACAACTCTTAACGAGAGACTGGGTATCGGATGTATCATAAATTACAAAATTACTTTTATAACCAGCCATTCCGCTAATCTCCATACGCAGAAATTTAGCACAAAAAGCATGAAACGTACTAAGCCAAATATCTTTGGATTGAGCACCGACCATAGTATGCACGCGCTCTTTCATTTCTGCAGCAGCTTTATTCGTAAAAGTGATGGCTAAAATATTATAAGGTGCTACACCTTGTTCCAAAAGATAGGCAATGCGACAAGTTAATACCTTGGTCTTACCAGATCCTGCACCCGCCATAATGAGTAGCGGTCCATTGGTATGTAAAACTGCTTCCCTTTGCATGGGATTTAAGCCAGCGATAATATTTTGCATAATTTCCTCCGTAGTAACACAACTTTTGAGTTTTTAATAACCTTAATTAATTCGGCAAAATTACAATAGTTCCTGTTAATTATAAAAAAAATAGATTATATAGAGCATATTAAGCTCTTCTATAATCTATTTATAGCCAAACCGTTGAGCTATATTCTTGCGGCTTCTGACATGGGTGGAATAATCTGCTTCTTTCGCGACATAACACCCGGGAGATACAAAACTCGATCCTTACCCTCGCTGCCAAAGGCTTGCTTTAACAAACTAACAGGCTGCCCAATGTATACTAAATGAGTGCCTTCATTCAAAATATCTGTAACCATTAATAAAACCATATCATAGTTTTCCTTCTGACGCAGTGCTTCCATACTCTGCTGCAATTCTTCTTTTATCGATAGAACTTCATCAGCATCCATAACAGATATTTGTCCAATCGTCATCCGATAATCGCCAATCTGAAATTCCTTAATGTCATTGGCAATAATATCAGCCGTTGACATGCCCTTAATACTAGCTCCTGCTTTTAATATACTCATCCCAAACTCAAAAACATCTAATTGAGCAAGTTCTGCTAATTGACGAGCAGTCCTTTGATCCTTCTCAGTGCAGGTTGGTGACTTAAATAGAACCGTATCAGATAAAATAGCCGCTAATAATAGACCTGCAATATTTTGCGGTATGGTTATATTACGATGCCAGTACATGTTAGCAACAATCGTAGCCGTGCAGCCAACAGGCTCATGTCGGATAAAGATCGGTTCACTCGTTTGCAGGCCGCCTAAGCGGTGATGGTCAATGATCTCTATGATTTGGGCTTCTTCAATTCCTTCAACGGCCTGCCCGCTTTCATTATGATCTACAAGAATTACTTTTGTCCGCTCCTGCACAATTAATTTATCACGATGAATAGCTCCGACTAATTTTCCATTTTCTACAACTGGATATACTCGATAATTAGTATCAGCAACTATTTTTTTAATATCGGTGACTAAATCAGTAGGTTTAAAGGTAATTACTTCTTTGCGCATGACCATTTCTAACGGAATACTTTGGTTTATTAAACGGGCACAAGTGTAGGTATCATGAGCCGATGCAATAACCAAAATACCTAATCCGGCTGCTTTTTGAATTACTTCTTCATCCACCTTAACATTGCCTGTAACTACCAGGCAGGAAATACTACAATCTAAACAGGTTAATTGTGCATTCTTGCGGTCCCCTACCAATACAATATCATTCGCACTAACAAATTTTTGTATTAAACTGTGGCTTCCAGCTGCAATATGCACTCTACCTGCTACTTTACGTTCTAAGTTATCTCCACAGAGTAATTTACCTTCTAAAGCCTTTAACACACCAGCAAAATCTACACCTGCTTGGCTTAAATCCTGCATTTGCAATTCATCAAAATATAAATTCGCTAAATCACCTACGGTTACAACGCCCGTCATGAAACGCTTTTCATCTACAACAGGCACTGATTTCACCTTATGTTGTCTCATAATGCGTCCTAAGTCCCGCAATGTATCTTTAGGACCCGCCGTTACTACTTCTGACTGCATAATATCCTTTACTCTTGGATATAAATCCGTAATCAGTTCCGGCGGGGTAAACCCTAGCGTTTCTAAAACAAACTTTGTTTCGCTATTTATTTTTCCAACTCTGGCCGCTACAGCATTTACCCCTCTAACTTGCTGAAAATAAGCATAACCAATTGCCGAGCATATGGAATCTGTATCTGGATTGCGATGCCCGACAACATAAGTCGGTTTAGAAAGTTCTGTCATGATAAGTCCTCCAGTGCTATTTCTTATACTGCTACAATTTTTCCACTTTATATTTTACCTTATTTATTGATAATTGAATAGCAAGTTATTAATAAAAATAGAAGGGCTTGCCCAAAAGTCAAACCCTTCTATTTTTATTAAGTAAATGATAGGCCAGCGGAGTAAAAAAAACAAGAGCTACCAAGGCAATTCCAAATAAAAAGGTGGAAGAAAATATATCCAAAAGAGAATATCCTAAAACATTATAGGCAAAGGCACCAGGAATCATCCCAAGGGTAGTGGCCGAGACATAGTCACGAAAGCGAATTTTAGATAATCCAGCTAAGTAACTGACTGGATCATAAGGGAAAATAGGTACGATTCGCATAAATAGCATGGTACGAAAGCCATTAGCCGCCATCTTGCTCTCAAATAGCTGTAAGTGCGAAAATTTACTTAGGTATTTTTGCATTTTTTTACGCCCTAATAAGCGAGCTATTACAAAGCACAAACATGCACCTATTACTCCACCAACTACAACATAAAAAGTACCCCACCAAGGGCCAAAAGCCAAGCCGCCAGCCAACGTGAGGACAATGGCAGGAAATAAAAGCAAGGGTCTGATACTATACATAAAAACGTACATTACAGGTCCCCACCAACCAAAAGATACTACTACATTACGAATCGATTCAGGCGTCAGGCGACTGACTCCTACAACATGTACAAATAATAAACCTAAAAAGACTAAAACCAATAAAAAACCAGCTTTTATCGCTGATTTCTTTTCACATAGCATCATCATTATTAAATACAAACCTCAATTTATAGTAAGAATAAAGCCCTAATATCGACTTACAGATTATAACTTTATTCTTACTATAATGTAAAGATAAAAATATTTTTTATGTCAAAAACTCCTTTTATTATATATCTTTCACTAAGCTGGGGAATGAGAAAGAGATTTAAGCAGTTTGCGAACAAGGACCGCACAACACATCAGTCACTTTGTAACCTTGCATCATCCAATCAGCAACTTGACTTTTCATCTCTTCCATCCGCTGCATGATACTTAGTGAGGTTTCAGGATCACCATATACTTTCCACATCCCCTGACAGGTATGACCTTCTTTACCCGTGCCCATAAATCCCATAACATCTTTTAAAGGTATTCCCAATAGAATTCCCATTTCGTGAGGGCACATGGATTGAAAACGCCCTTTAAAATATAGCAAAAGATCTTCTAAACTCATGCTTGTATGATAACCGAATCCTTCTAAAAAGCGTCGATTTTCTTCATCATTAACATAACTGTTTAATAAATCAACACGATAAAAAAGTATTTTCATGCTATGGGGCTCATTTTTAAGTACCAGCCACTCCACATTACTATTTGCTAATAACGCTTCACCATATTGAAGCCACATTGTCTTCATAAAAATTTTGGAGGAATCCATTAGATTAAGCAATGTACCTGGTTTTTCACCATAAATTGTCGGGGCTAATTCCACAGCCAGCCACTTAAAGAAAAAGTCAGCATCATTCTTACTACCTTGAACTTGCAAAAATTCTTTCCAACACATATCCATTCCACCTTGTAAAAATAATAATACTGATTAATTCATTACACCTGCAGAAACTAACTTTTCTTCAACAGACCCCCAAGAACGTTTGGCAAACACCAACGGTACATCCTGCGCTTTAGCGACGGCTTTTACCATTTTAGCAGTATTATGATTCACATAATCAGTTAATACTAATACAAACTGGGTTTTCTTAGGGATGCTGATTTTATTTTGATTTGAGACTCGCCTTCCATCAATATGCGTCAATTTAGTTACCCCTAGCGAATACAGATTCTTTTCAATAATTCCTAAATAATCGGCTCCAATTACAACAATAGACATATTAATATCCCCTCTTCATTTTATTTATTATCGACTACCCGTTATTGATTATCATTCTCATTAATTGTTTAAAAAATAAAGTTAGCCTAAAGCTATCTTCATCCACTTAGCCTATTTATCATCATCTTTCTTATCTGTACATCCGCAGTCATTACAACTCTCTGAACTACAACATGCTCCTCCTTTTCCAGTTACTTTTTTCCACACTGTTAGAGCAAAATAACCTAATGCCACTGCACCAATGCTGTATAGTATCAGGTTTTCCATCTCAAATTCCTCCTTTTTAGCATCACTTAAACTAAGATTATATTGATAAGGTTTGGGTTTGCACTAAGTGAACCAGTGCAAACCAACAAACCAATACTAATTGTTAAACTAACTACCAAAGCCTAATAATTTACCACCTTGGTATACGATAAATGTCACAACCCAAGCCAAAGCTGTCCCATAAAGCAAGCTAAATGCTGGCCATTTCCATGAATTGGTTTCTCTCTTCATTACTGCAAGAGCAGCTAAACATGGAGAGTAGATTAGTACAAATACCATTAGACTGTAAGCGACTAGCGGATTTAAATTAGGATCTTGTGCTAGTGCATGTTTTAGAGATTTAGAATTTTCATCTGTCTCTCCCAAGCTATAAATTGTTCCCATCGTACTTAGCACTACTTCCTTAGCTGTGACACCGGCAACAAGACTAACACCAACTCGCCAGTCAAAGCCAAGAGGCTGTATGACAGGTTCAACAAATTTACCCAATTGCCCCGAATAACTTTTTTCAAGCTTTTCACCCGTTTGTTCATTTTCCAAATGAGTCTTTTCTTCTTCCAAAGAAGCAGTAAGCTCAACATATTTTGCAGCACTGGCATATAGTTCTGGGTTATCGGTTTCAATTTGCTGCATTTTTTCTGTTTTTGCAGTTTCAAACTCAGCATACTCTGCACTATCTTCTCCTAATTCTGCTGTAGCTTCGTCAAATTCCGTATTAACATCCTGAATTTCACCAACTAAAGCTGTAAGTTGTTCATTTTGTTCAATATCTTCAATATTTAGTGGTGCTAATACATCTTCGCTAACTTGTCGAGTATATGTTTCTTCAGCTTGTACTGTTAAAGCATCATAGTCTTTACTATATTCTACCTCACTAGGATAATTAGTCAAGAACCACATTAATATAGAAGCTGCTAAAATTATCGTTCCTGCTTTTTTCAAATACAAAGAACTACGTTCCCACATATGAAGGATTATACTTTTAAGCGTAGGTACACGGTATGGAGGTAATTCCATAACGAAAGGTTCACTTTCGCCTTTGAATAAGGTTTTACGATAAATACTCGCCATAATCATCAACAGTACAATTCCTAAAATGTAAATTGAAAATAATACATTACCAGCAACACTCGGATCAAAAAAAGCAGCTATTAAAACGGTATATACCGGTAACTTTGCACTGCAGCTCATAAGAGGGGAAACCAATATGGTAATCATTCGATCTCTAGGATTCTCTAACATCCTAGAACCCATAATTGCTGGTACACTACAACCAAATCCTAGCAATAAAGGGATAAAGGACTTACCATGTAAACCGAACTTGCGCATCATTCTATCCATAATGAAAGCTGCTCTAGCCATATATCCCGTATCTTCCAATATGGAAATCGCTAAAAACAGTAGTATAATGCCTGGTATGAAAGTAAGAACTCCGCCTACACCTCCGATGATACCATCAACAACCAAGGATTTTAAAGGACCATCTGACATAACACTTCCTATAAATTCGCCAAGCTTGCCAAATGCGTCTTCAATCCACCCGGAAGGAATATCACCAATGGTAAATACTAAATTAAAAACAACCCACATCAAACCAAAAAAGATTGGCAATCCAAACAATCGGTTTGTTAGAACTTTGTCGATTTTATCTGAAGTTGTTATCGCATGTGCATCTCTGACATCTGCAATCTGTAGGTATACCTTTCCTACAAATTGATAACGTTGACCAGCAACAAACAATTCAACATCTTCACCTATTTTATGACTTAATTCAATCCTGATTTTATCACATTCATTGATAACAGAATCAGAGCTCGATAACTTAGCAAGAGATTTTTCTATATTCACATCATTTTCTAACAGTTTTAAAGCTAACCAACGTACAGGAAATTTGATTTCATTATGTAAGGCTACCAATAAAGGTTCTAACTTTTTAATCGCCTCTTCAACATCACTTCCATAGTCAAGCTTAAAACCATTACTTTGTTTGTTGTCACTGGCTTCTGCAGCAGCCAGCAGCATTGCATCGGTTCCTTCATTACGTACACCTATCGTACGTACAACGGGAGCACCGTTCAAACACTGGGAAAGTTTAGAATCATTAATTTTTACACCTAAATCTTCAGCTACATCCACCATGTTTAATGCTAATAATAAAGGATGCTCCAGTTCTAAAAGTTGTATGGTTAAATACAAATTTCTTTCCAAATTTGATGCATCCAGAATATCAATTACCACATCGGGCTTATCATTTACAATAAAATTACGCGTTACAACTTCTTCTTGTGAATATGCAGTTAAGCTATAAGTTCCTGGTAAATCTATAATTGCAAATTCTTTATCGCCTAAGTTTTTATAGCCTTCTTTTTTCTCAACCGTAACGCCAGGATAATTACCTACATGCTGGCGTCCTCCAGTCACATTATTAAAAATCGTCGTTTTACCTGAATTTGGATTGCCAACTAACGCAGCTGTTATTTTTTTTCTTGTCATCCTCATGCCCCTTTCAATCAAACACTAAACTATTAGGAATTAATTCTCATTATCACCTATAAGATATATATTAGCTCACGTGAATTTGATGAGCTAAACATTTTTCTAACATTACCCTAGCACTACCTACTTTCAGCAGCAGGGTTCCATTCATCGAATTCAATATTTCTATGGGACATCCGGGGAAAAGCCCCATGTTCACCATGCGCATACGTATGTCACAAGAACAGGAAAATTTTCTAATTATACATTTTTGACCTACTCTAGCAAATACCAATGGCATGTTGAAATCTCTCCCTTTACTTAAGCCGTTTCCATTTCTATCATTTCAGCTTCTTTCTTTCGTAAAGAAAGATTAAAGCCTTTTACTTTGACTTCCATAGGATCTCCCAAAGGTGCATATTTCTGCACTTCGATTACAGCACCTGCTACAACACCCATATCAATAATACGTCTTTTAATCATACTATTGCCTGTTACTTTTTTTACAGTCCCCTTTTCTCCTGGCAAAAACTCACTCAGAACCTTGCTCATATTGTTCTCTCCCTTTCATGAAATGATACCAATTATCATTATCGTGCTTGCATATATATTACCTGAAATCAGGTATAACTGTCAAGCATTCATATTGTATTTGTGCCAATAATTTTATGAAAATTGTGGCTAATATTAGCTTCTTCCGATTTTATAAGAAAACCGCCTACCAGCGAGAATCCTCTTTGATAAGCGTTTTTATTTAACTCTGTCACAACCCAGAAATATCTCTAAAAAAATAAAGAGAGAAGGTTTTTAACCTTCTCTCAAAAAGCAACCATCCTTACATTCTATTTCACTTAAAGACAAACCTCAACATCAACCTTTCAGGACGAACTACTCATTTATTAACCTTACCATATAGAAATCAACTCTTACAAATCTTATCTTACATACTTAGAAATTTTAAAACAAAAAACACTCTACCTCAAACCGACTAACTAACTGCTAAGACTGGGAATTTGGATTCCAATACTCTTTGCATTACCTAAGTCACTTGTAAGGATGGTGCTTGACTAAATAATAACATGGTCATTCTAAATTAGCAAGCTTTTTTCTTTTGGGTATTTATAACAGATCTTATAAAGTTCGTATGAATTTCCTCATTGCAAAAATTGAGAAACAAAAACCAAATGTATCCCTTGAGATTCAAATTCCGGTATCATTTCCTTCACTGCTATAGCAGTATTCATCCGGGCATGTCCGATAACGGTTACTGTACCATGTTTGATTGCCATCTCTTGAGCCGTTCGTAATTTGGCTTTAACAGCACCTACCTCGTCTGTATTGTCAAGAAATAATTCATTTTCTCCTGTCTTTATTCCCATTTGCCTCGCGATCTCAGCTGCTATTGATTGACTATTGGTACGACTATCAACAAAAAATAAATGATTTTCCTTCAAAACGGCAAGTACATCCTTCATCACCCGTCGATCTGCTGTAGCTCTCGATCCTTGGTGATTATTAACCCCAATGATTCCAGGTACCGATTGAATTGCTTGTTTCACCATGTTTTGGATTTCTTCATCACTCATATTGACGGCAACCATCAACTCTTCCGATTGTGCACTTTGTGATAATGGTTCCATCGGCAAATGCAAAATAACTTGGTTCCCCGAACTTAAGCCTATCGCTGCAGCCTCATTACTAAATGGACGATAGGGTATTACAGCAAAAGTAATCGGACGATTCAACGCAGCAAAAGCAGCAATTGATTCTTTATTATAGCCAAAGTCATCAATGATGATCGCTATTTTTCCTTTGATGCTTCCATCATATTTGGTGTCTATTTTATTTGCAGTCTTTGGACTAATTGGCTTCCCTTGGGTCAGATATACTCGATCACTGATGATCGTAACATCTTCTTTTGCTAATTGATCTTTTAAGCCAATATCAATTCGAACCACAGCTACTCCTTGGTAAGTATCCGGCTGAGAAGAAAAGACTTGACCATCCGCATTATGTACTGCGGATTTAAAAATCTCTTTTATCGATTCAGCTGATGCCTCTGCCGGGACTGTTATTAACAATTGCCTTGTATGCCAACGAATGGTTCCTTCAATATTTTTTCGTGGAACTTCTTTTGTGATCTCCTTCGTTTCTCCTACGGAGAATCCATTCTTCGCTAAAACCGAGTCAACAGCAATATGTATTTTTTTAGTCGCATCTGTAAAATCGATTACAGCTCCAGCACCAGTCTTTTCAAGATTGTGTTTGGGAGGAATCTGCTCATTGGAATCTTGGAAGAACTTTATATATAAAGTTGTCATCACTAACGCGATAACGATCACTAGCCAAATACTTCTTTTATAATTTACTTTTGCCATATATAGTCTCCCTTCTCAAATGCATCATTTTCAATTATCGGTTACGATTACAGCGATATCGATATACAGGTCTTCCTACAGCACCATAGCTAATTTCCACATGTAACAAATCCACGCTTTGAAAATACTTAAGATATTTTCGAATCGAAACAGGTGATAATCCTACATAATTCGCCATTTCCTCAGCCGTAAATTCATCTTTCTGTTCTAGGATATGTTCCCACACTCGCTTAATGGTATTACGATCTAATCCTTTAGGCAGCTCCCCTTCAATTTGAGAATGTCTTGCAAAGATCTGCTGATCTAAAAGATTTTGTGACAAATTAGAAGCCTCTCGTATTAACTGTAGACGTTTTTTAAAATTGATCAATGCCGTTTGCATCCGTTCAAATTCAAAAGGTTTAATTAAATAATCAACTGCCCCATTTCTAAGAGCCATTTGAATACTTTGATTATCTCGTGCGGCAGAGACTACAATAACATCCACACTATACTCTTGCTGACGAATAGCAGATAATAGCTCTAATCCATTCATATTCGGCATAAAAATATCTAATAACACCAAGTCAATATTCTTTGCCCGCAAAGTCGCTAAGGCTTCCTCACCATTTTTTACGATACCATAAAACAAAAAGCCTTCTACCCGTTCAACATAACGCCGATTCAATTCCGCAACCATAGGATCGTCTTCTACAATTAAAACTTTTATCATTCTGATTCCCCTTTACAACGCTCACTTTTACCTCAGTACATATATTTTCTCATGAATGCAACTATCATAACCACAAATTTTAAAAACATATAAAGTAAACCGAACCACAGAGGACACTGAGAAAAGATAGATAGGGTTAAAAATCTCTGTGCCCTTTGCGAACTCTGTGTTCAACGTTCCCCTAAACTCATAAAATTCTGATGCTACGAAAAAGGAATTTAGTCTCTATCGAAACAGAAAGACTTGTCCTATGCTTACCTCAATCCCTAAGCAAAAGTTCAAGTCTTATAACTTACAGTGTATTAATTATAATACACTCTATTCTATTTGTATACTTGCAATTTTCTGAATGCTTGTTATTGCCGAGTGATGATACGCACTACTCTTTCATAAACGAGATAATCCCACATCCATTTTACAAAGACAACTGCCCGATTACGGAAATCAATAAGACGCAAAATATGCACTAAAGACCATATAGACCAAGCAATAAAACCATGGGTTTTGAATGCACCCATATGCACCACAGCTGCATTACGACCAATCGTTGCCATATTTCCTACATCTTTGTACACGAACTTCTTAAGTTCTTTGCCACGAATTAAGTTTCGTATATTTTTTGCTGTAATATCAGCTTGTTGTATCGCCACAGGCGCTATCATGGGCAAGGGTCGTTCCCCTTGTACATAATGAGCTGCATCACCAATCACAAACACTTCAGGGCGATTCGGCAGCTGTAAGAAATCATTCACAATAGCTCGCCGCATACTGGCCTGTTCAACATCTAACGTATCCATCAAAGCACTGGCTTTTACTCCTGCTGCCCAAACGACAGTATGGGTTGGAATGACTTCGCCACCTTTTAGACTCATTTTTTCTCCATCATAATCGGTAACCTGAACACACATACGCACTTCTACATGCTTGCGGATTAGGGTTTCTACAGTAACCTCCCGCAGCTCTTCTGGCATAGTAGCTAACAATTTGTCAGAAGCTTCAACCAACATAATACGTACTTCTTTAAAGTTCAAATGATGATATTCTCGAATCATTACATGATAAATAAGTTCAGATAAAGCACCAGCTGATTCTACCCCTGTAGGACCGCCGCCTACAATCACAAAGGTCAGTAAGGCTCGACGCTTATCAGCATCTTTTTCATGAGCAGCCAATTCAAACATACGTAGTACATGATTACGAATAGTAACCGATTCATCTAAGGTTTTCATGCCAAAGCCATTGGTCTCCATAGATTTCATTCCAAAATAGTTTGTCATTCCACCTACTGCGACTATCAGATAATCATAAGCAATGTTGCCTGTATTCATGCTCACGACTTTATTATCAAAATCCACATCCGATACCTCCGCTAAGCGAAAGTCCACATTCTTTTGCTCTCTAAAGATGGCTCGGACAGGATAGGCTATGTCATCCACCGACAAGCCAGCCGTTGCCACTTGATATAATAAGGGTTGAAATAAATGATAGTTATACTTATCAATAAGGGTAATTTTAACATCTTGTTTTGCTAATGCCCTTGCTGTGCGAATTCCTCCGAAACCAGCACCAATAATTACAACATGCGGCTTCTTTACCACCGCTTCATTTTGCATATTTATACACCCCCACTATTTTAATTTGTATGCACTTATATATATAAACATTAATTTTTCTCAAAATCAATAATTGTATTGTAAAGTAATGAAAAAAATAATTGTACATTATAAATATTTAATAAATAATAACTAACTTAAATAAGTATCGTCTTCTATAACAACGACTTATTTTTTAGAATCTATTCGTTTTCCTTCTTTATTTCATAAGGAATATTTACCATGAATATTGTACCTTCCCCTGGTCTACTTTCAAAATCAATAGTCCCTCCAAGGCGTTCTAAACTGCACTGCACTAGATGAAGACCAAACCCTCGGTTCCCCTCCTTGCTGGATATACCTTTCTTAAATAAAGTACTGCTTACTTCTGGTAAAATTCCCTCACCTGTGTCACTTACGTGAATCGATAATATCCCTTTATCATAATACATATGCAGTTCTATCTCCTTATAAGGACTGTTGTTTACTGCGTCAAAAGCATTCTCTACTAAATTACCAATAATCGTTACCATTTCATGAATAACTTCATTATTCCAAGGCTTAGGAACATAGGTTTCTTCTGCTAAATGCATAATCACATTGTTTTCCCTTGATAAGCTTAACTTACTTAGAATAAACCCTGCAAGAAGAGGTTCCCTGATACGTTTGGTTACGAAACTAATTTCCTCTTCATGCTCAGAAGTAATTTTATTAATGTAATTTGCTAATTGCGAGTAACTTTTCAATTTGACTAAACCCAATATAACATGCAACTGATTCATAAATTCGTGGGCCCGCGCCCTAAGAGCATCTACATAATCCTGAACACCTGTAAGCTGCTCTGCAAGATCTTTCACTTCTGTCTTATCCCGAAAAGTAGATATAGCCCCCACCACTTTTCCATTTACAATCATAGGGAGGCAGTTTGCAATAACGGGCGAGCCATGGAAATCTTGTTCTTGATCTACTTGCGCCACACCAGATTCAATTACTTCTAGTAAATTCGTATTTGGTACATAGTTTGTAATGGATTTACCTACCGGACTATCATCTATGCCTGTCAAGCCTAATATGCGAATGGTTTCAGCGTTTACCAAGGTAATTACTCCTTGACTGTCGACAGCAAGAATTCCCTCATATACCGACTGCAGCATAGCATTTCGTTCCTCCAGTCGATTAGCAATCGCCTCTGGCTCAAGACCAAATAAAATATTTTTTACATTTTTTGATAGTAAATAAGCACCGATAATACCAATCATCATACCAATTATAATTGCCAAAAATAATGCCTTTTGCGTCTCTTTCTCCAGTATTTTAATATTATCCATTAAGACACCAACCACTACTACCCCTACCTGCTTTCCCTCTGGAGTAAAAACAGGTACAAATGCCCGTAATGCATCTCCTAACGTTCCCTTAGCCACTGAAACATATTCTTTGCCTGCTAACGCGTCCTCTTCATCCCCACCAACAAATTGTTGGCCAATCTTTTCAAAATTAGGATGTGATTTGCGAATCCCCTGCATATCTAAAATCACAATGTATTCAACCTCAGCTGCAACTCCACTCTCATTAGCATATGTCTGCATAGCATCTATATTTTTATCTTGTGCTAACCCTTCAATTACAAGAGGAGATTTCACAATAAGATGAGCCACACTCGCAGCTTTCCTGGCAGTCCCCTTTTGTGCATCAAATTCAATATTCTGGGATATTAATATATTGGTAATCAACAAGGCTGCAGCTACTACCGCAAATGTTAATAGCATAATCTTAGTTTGCAGCTTTAAGCTTCTATTAAATAACAAAAATACACCACCTTACTTTTCTCTACAAGTTATCTCTATTATAGAAATCTAACGTACAAAAAACAAGAACAACAAAGTGATTTTAAAAAATATCCAGCGAGAAAACATTGTTTCTCACTGGACATTTTTGCTACTTATTTATTTTGCCCCAAATAAGCTCTGCCGACTATCTTTTACCCAAAGCAGCTACATATATAATAAATTCTTCCTCACCATCAAGTCCTATTACAGCGTTTAGATGCTCATCATCAAAAGCAGCAACAGCACATGCTCCGCAGCCAACAACTTGTGCCGATAAATATAGATTCTGACAAACATGTCCTGCATCCAGATGCAAGTAACGATATCCTCTTTCCCCATAGCGCCATTTCATACGACTGGCTTGTGCCGCCCAAAGAAAGGTTACTGCACTCTTAGCAATAAATTTCTGCCCCAAACATGCCTTTGTTATTTCCGTGGAAATATGTTCTGCCAAATTTACTTCCATTAATTTATGCTCAAGGGCTAAAAAACGATATAAACCTGGTTTGATTCCTTCAACATTATGAATGAGTAAGTATGTCTCAAAGGCATGCCGCGCACCTGCTGATGGAACAGTTCGCAGAGTAGCCTGATTTCCTAATATTTGTTTAACGCCCTGAGTACACCATAATAAATAAGATAGTTCCAGTAAACTGATTGGCACATTCTGATAATCACGTACACTGGATCTAAGTTCAACCAGGGCCATAAAATCAATTGTAATTGGTGGAATTTCTTCTGGCATTGGCAAATCAATGATATTGTTTTTTTCATCATAAGCCGTTTCCAAAGATGGCTGAGCTACTATACTCTCAGGGTCTTTCTGTTCCATATTCTCATAGCGAGTTTGCACCATAAATTCATGTCCAATGGATTTTAGCATGATCACACCTCTAACTTTTATATGAATAGATTATTTTAAATACACTATCATTATTCTTTCACCACCTCTTTAAAAAATCCTCCCTACTTCCATTTTAGTAAAATAAATAAAACTGCCAACAGCCTCATTGAGGATTGACAGTCTTATTTTTCACAGGTAACTAACCGCTTTACTATTTCCTTCTTTTTTGCAGCTCTTCCAAAAGTTCACTGATACTTACATTATGATACGCTAAAAGCACTAAACAATGATACCAAAGATCTGCCATTTCATATAGTAATTCTTCTTTACTATTATTCTTAGAGGCGATAATTGTTTCGGCTGCCTCTTCCCCAACTTTTTTAAGTATTTTATCCTGACCTTTATCAAAGAGATAGGTGGTATAAGAACCAGCTTGAGGATTGCGCTTGCGGTCATTCACTACATGATACAGTTCTTGTAAGATAGTGGACACCGATTGTCCATAAACAGAAGGTATAGTTACCGCTGTTTCGCCTTCCACTTTCTGCTGGTCTAGTGTACGCCTGAAACAAGACAATGTTCCTTCATGACATGCAACCCCGACTTGCTCTACTTTGATCAAAAGAGTATCCCCATCGCAATCATAATATATCTGCTGCACCTTTTGCACATGTCCAGAAGTTTCGCCTTTTTGCCATAAACTTTGGCGACTACGACTGAAAAACCAGGTAACTCCTGTTTCTATAGTCTTTCGTAATGATTCCCTATTCATATAGGCTAGCATAAGAACAATTCCGGTTTGTTCCTGTTGGATAATTGCTGGAATTAAGCCATTATCATCAAATTTAATATCGTCTATATTGATCATAGCCGTACCTCCACACCTTTTGATTTTAGATATTGTTTTACCTGACCAACAGTAAATTGTCCAAAGTGAAAAACAGAAGCTGCTAATACGGCATCAGCCTTACCTTCAGTAAGCACATCATAAAAGTGCACCAGTTCCCCTGCGCCCCCGGATGCAATGACAGGTACGCCTACAGCTTCCGAAACAGCCCTGGTCAGTTTAATATCATAACCATCTTTCGTTCCATCTTTATCCATACTGGTCAAGAGAATTTCTCCTGCTCCCAGCGCTGTAGCCTGCTTCACCCAATCTAACACGTCCAGCCCCGTGGGAGTGCGTCCTCCGTTAATATACACTTCCCACTCTTCTTCACCTCTTTGTCTGGCATCAACAGCCAAAACAATACACTGACGACCAAAGCGCTTTGCTCCTTCGGCAATTAACTCCGGGCTTTTGATGGCTGCTGTATTGAGGGATACCTTATCTGCACCGGCTTTTAACATTTTGCGAATGTCTTCAACTGTTCGAATTCCGCCTCCTACAGTAAAAGGAATAAATACCTGAGATGCAGTTTGCTCTACCATCTGTACCATGGTATCTCTCTGTTCACAAGAAGCTGTAATATCTAAAAATATTAACTCATCTGCAAGTTCTTTATCGTAGATAGATGCCAATTCCACCGGGTTACCAGCATCTCTAAGTCCTACAAAATTAGTACCCTTAACGACTCTCCCATCCTTCACATCCAGACAGGGAATAATCCTTTTTGTATACATGATTTCACTCTCCCCGCAACAGACATAAGGCATCAGCAAGGTTCAGACTACCTGTATAAATGGCCTTGCCGACAATCACGCCTTCAATACCATCACTCGTTGCCTTTTTTATAGCCTCAATATCAGATAAATCACGAACTCCTCCTGAAGCAATGACTGGAATCCCAGAGGCTTTAGCCACGGCTGCCGTAGCAGAAATATTCACCCCTGACAAGGTACCATCACGAGAAATATCCGTATAAATAATTCGTGCTACACCAACCCCGGCCATTTTCTCAGCCAATTCTTCCGCCCCAATACCACCTGCAATTCCCCAACCATCTACAGCAACGACACCGTCGCGAGCGTCAATTCCCACCACGATACGATCACCATATTTCTCACATGCTGCTGCGACTAATTCTGGTTGCTTAACAGCAACTGACCCTAAAATAACTCGCGCTACCCCAACTTCCAAAAATTGTGCAATCGTGTCTAAATTCCGTATACCACCACCTAATTGCACAGGAATCCTTACATTTTTTGTTATGTCAGCAATCACACTTAAATTTACAGGCTTACCTGCTAAGGCACCATCCAAATCAACCAAATGTAGATATTCAGCACCTTCATTTACCCAACGAATTGCCATATCCAAAGGATTATCAGCGAATATAGTTTCTTTGTCGAAACGTCCTTCTGTCAACCGAACACATTTTCCATTCCGAATATCAATTGCTGGAAAAAGAATCATGATTTCAACTCCTTAAAGTTAGCCAGCATCGCTAAACCAATACTACCTGATTTTTCAGGATGGAATTGCACAGCCTGTATATTTCCCCGACCAACAGCGGCCGTTAGAGCGCCGCCATAATCTGCCACTGCCGTAATCAAACTAGCATCTTCAGGCACAGCATGGAAACTGTGAACAAAATAGACATAGGATTCCTGAGGTATATTCTCAAACAAAGGACTCTTCGCAGCAAAAGATAGGCTATTCCACCCCATATGAGGAATTTTTAAAGCAGGAGCCTGTATTTTACGTACCATACCAGGAAAAAGTCCCAGCCCTTTCGTTTCCGGATCTTCTTCACTGCCTTCAAACAAAACTTGCAAGCCCAGACAAATGGAAAGAAAAGGTGTTCCTTTCGCAACTACCTCATGGATGGCATCAATCATGTGATAGGCTTTAAGATTCTCCATACAATCACCAAAGGCACCGACGCCTGGCAGTACTACTTTATCAGCTGCTGCGACGATCTTAGGCTCACTGGTAACTACAACCTCTGCCCCTAACTTAACAAAAGCCTTTTCCACACTATATAAATTACCCATGCCATAATCAATAATAGCAATCATAGTCACCCCTCCTATAGCATCCCTTTACTCGACATCACTCCAACAATTCTCTCATCGATAGATGCAGCTTCATCAAGAGCCCTGCCTAACGCCTTAAATATCGCTTCTACAATATGGTGAGAATTTTTACCGGATAATAGGCGCACATGTAAAGTTAACCCTGCATGTACAGATAAGGCCCGTAAAAATTCTTCTGTCAGTTCACTGTCAAAATCACCGATTCTTTCCGACGGTATCGCTACATCAAAAACGAGGAAGGGACGACCGCTAATATCTAAGGACACCATTGCTAAGGCTTCGTCCATTGGTACAAAAGCAGTACCATATCGTTTGATACCACTTTTATCACCTAATGCTTTTGCCAAAGCCTGACCTAAGACAATACCTGTATCTTCTACAGTATGATGTCCATCTACCTGCAAATCTCCTTGCGCAATGAGCTGCAAATCCATAAAGCCATGTTTGGTTAGCAGCAGTAACATATGGTCAAAAAAACCAATCCCTGTTGCTATTTCACTTTTACCAGTTCCATCAATATTTAATGTGGTTGAGATATTTGTTTCAGCGGTTTGCCGCTTCATTGTCGCAGTACGCATCATTTGGAACCTTCTTTCCTATTATTTATAAATAGCTTATATTACTCATTCATAAACGTTTTAATAGCCTTGTATACATTATCATTCTCTAAAGGCGTTCCAAGTGTAATTCTAATGCAATTGGTAAGAAGAGGTGCTGTACTAAAATCTCTTATGCCAATATTTTTCTCAGATAAGTAAGCACTCAGCTTTTGTGCTTTCTCTGTTTTTATTAAAATAAAATTAGTCTCTGAAGGATAGACTGTAATACCTGCTATTGCAGCCAGCGAATCAGCTAAACGCTTGCGCTCCCCAATAATCTGCCCAATGATTGGCATAAACTCATCTCGCATTTGATATACCACTTGCGCAGTAATCAAAGACAAGGTATTGATGTGGTAAGGCATCATAACTTTATTTACCATAGATACAATTTCAGTATTAGACAACATATATCCTACACGAATTGCTGCTAAGCCATAGGCTTTGGATAATGTTCTTGCTACAATTAAGTGGTCATACTTTTTCATAAGACTGACAGCGGATTGACCATAGAATTCATAATAGGCCTCATCAACGACGACGGGACATTGTACTTTGCTTAGAATATATTCGATATCTTCTTGTGGAATAATTGTACCTGTAGGGTTATTGGGATTGCATAGAATAATCAACTTAGCCTTGGACTGCTCTGCCGCTTCCACAACTTTTTCTGGTGATAGGGAAAAATCTTCATTTAATTTTACTGGAACCGCTTGGCTGTCCGTTAATTGAGCATAAATACCATACATGGAAAATGAGGGGGTCGGAAAAATAATGCTCCTTCCTGGTCCACCAAAAGTTTGACATAGGGCCAACAAGATCTCACTTGATCCATTACCAATTACGATATTTTGAATCGTGGTCGCAAAAGCTTCTGCAATCAATGCTCGTAAATCTAACATTCCGATATCGGGGTAACGGTTAAATGCCATATATTCGATCTGGTTCATGACTCTTTCATGCACTAAAGGGGGCAAATTATTAGGACTTTCATTAGCATCAAGCTTGCTATCCCATTCCTTTTCTTCTACTGAGTAGGATTTTATATTTTCTAATCCTGGTCGATAATCAAACATCATTCTTTTCCCTCACTCTGATAGCATTGGCATGAGCCTGTAATCCTTCTGCCTCTGCTAATGTAATTACTTGATTCGCTACTGCCTGCAGCGCTTTTTGGCTATATGCAATAAAACTGGTTCTTTTCATAAAGGTTTCTACATTTAACACGGAATAAAAACGAGCTGTTCCCCCAGTTGGCAATACATGATTGGGTCCTGCTAAGTAATCCCCCAATGGTTCTGGCGAATAAGGTCCCAAAAATACAGCGCCTGCATTTTTTACAAAAGGCAGCAAGGCAAAAGGCTGCTCTGTTATGATCTCTAAATGTTCCGGTGCTGATATATTGGCCAATTCGATCGCCTGCATACTGTTTTTCGTTATAATCATCAATCCATTTTTCTGCAGCGATGCTTTAGCAATTTCCCTGCGAGGCAGCTTAGCCAACTGGCGCTCAAGTTCTATTTCCACTTTACTCACAAGGTTACTGCTATCCGTAATTAAAATGCTGGATGCTAATACATCATGCTCAGCCTGACTTAGCATATCTGCAGCAATATACGAAGGGTCTGCGGTTTCATCCGCAACAATTAAAATCTCACTTGGTCCCGCTAACATATCAATATCACAATGTCCATACACCGCCTTTTTAGCTAAAGTGACAAAGATATTACCAGGTCCTGTGATTTTATCAACCTTAGGAATCAGCTTGGTACCAAAGGCTAGGGCAGCAATAGCCTGCGCTCCTCCTGCTTTAAACACTCTGGTCACACCCGATTCCCGGGCTGCCGCTAAAATACTGGGATTAACGCTGCCATCCTTACTAGGCGGCACCACCATAATAATTTCTTTTACACCAGCAACAGCGGCAGAAACTGCGTTCATAATAACAGAGGATGGATAAATAGCAGTACCCCCAGGCACGTACATTCCCACTCTTTCTAAAGGAATACAACTTTGTCCCAGCATCGCTCCATGCTCTCGATAGGTAAGCCAAGTTTTAGGAAGCTGCTCTGTATGGAAAGATTTAACATTGCTAATGGCCTGTCGTATAGCAGTCAATATCTGCTCATCGACCTTTGCCAAAGCCTCTTGAAATTCCGATTCTGTAACTTCTAATGTATCTTCACTTAAATTTACACCATCAATTACCTGGGTATATTGAAGTACTGCTTCATCCCCTTGCAGGCGTACATCATGAATAATTTTATCCACTACCTGAGAAGCTGTTAATTCACTGCCGAATACCTTCTTAATATGACTCTTCGCGCCTTCTCCTAGTATCACCTGATCAAAAGGCGGCTTTATTAATAGTTCGCTTAATTCCTCTAGCGTACTATCTTCTGCATATACAATTTTCATGGGGTCACCACACCTTCCAGCAGGGTTCTTAACTCTTCAGTAATTCTATTAATACGGTCAAACTTCAGTTTAAAACTTACCCGATTAGCGATAAAGCGAGCTGTAACAGGCTGAATGGTCGCAACTTCCAATAAATTATTCGCCTTTAATGTACGTCCTGTCTCTACCAAATCTACAATAATTTCTGCTAAACCGACCATAGGTGCCAATTCGATAGAACCATTCAATTTAATAAATTCCATCTGAATGCCCATACTATGAAAAAAGCTTTCTGCTATACGAGGATATTTAGTAGCTACTCGCATATGTGCATAATCACTTAATTTTTCTCGTTTTAAAGCTTCTGGCACCGCCACCATCATTCGGCACAAACCAAATCTCAAATCTAATAATTCATAAAGATCTTTCTCTTCTTCCAATAATACATCCTTGCCGATAATTCCAATATCGGCTGCACCATATTCAATATACGTTGGCAAATCTGCTGTTTTCGTGATGATAAAATGCAACTTTTCCTTTTCATTGGTGATTACTAATTTACGTGAGTTTTCACTCAGGTCTTCTGCTGTACATCCTACTTTTGCTAACATTTCTGCCGAAGGTGCAAATAGTTTCCCCTTTGGCAAAGCGATCGTAAGATAATCCATGTCACTTGATGTCATGAAGATCCTCCTAAACTACTTTAGTTATTTAAAGCATTAACATAGTGCTATATTATCATTTGTTAAAATATTCGTCAATATAAATGTAGGATTTTTAGATGCATATGTAGAATCATCTTTCATAAGAATGCTAAAACTTTTATTTTGAACCAGTAAATTATAGACCCTATGATTCAGTTTTAAAATATACATAAAGGGGTGTCATATTATGCCCAACTTAAATATTCTTGTAATCAACAACTTAGCAGACCGTCATATGAAAATAATTCAAAGTAGTGCTCCTAACAGCAATATCATAACATGTGATTATGAAAAAGCTGCAGAGCACATTCGAGACATTGATATTTTAGTTCCTTGGGGGTCCATGGATGTTCGTCCCCTCTATCTTGCTGCCCCTAAATTAACATGGATACATAGCCTAAGCGCAGGAGTTGAAGGTTTGATCTTTCCTGAAATTCAAAATGCCAACACGATAATAACCAATTCAAGAGGTATTCATGGCATTCCAGTTTCAGAACATGTTTTTGCTATGATGCTCGTTTTTACGAGAGGATTGGATGTATTTATTCGGCAACAAGCAAAGCACCAATGGAAGCGGACAATCGTTGACGAAATTCATGACAAAACCATCGGTATCGTAGGTCTTGGCAGTATCGGACGAGAAATTGCTAAAAAGGCCAAAGGTCTGGGAATGAAAGTTGTCGCCAGCAAACAAACCATGACAAAAGAGCTATTTGTTGATGAACTCTATCCTCCTGAAAAACTCCATGAACTACTTTCATTTTCCGATTTTGTAGTCACAGCCCTGCCTTTATTAAAAGAAACGAAACATTTATTTACGATAAACGAGTTTTCCGTTATGAAACCATCTGCTTATTTCATCAACATTGCCCGAGGCGGTATCATTAAACAAGATGATTTGATAACCGCTTTAGAGCAAGGCTTGATAAAAGGTGCATGTCTAGATGTTTTTGATGAAGAGCCTCTTTCTGATTCTTCCCCTCTATGGGATATGCAAAACGTAATCATTACCCCCCATGTAGCAGCCCTATCACCAAGCTACCTGGACAGAGCTGTCAAGCTCTTCGCCGATAACCTGTCCAGATTTCAGCAAAACAAAGAAATGTTAAATATCATTGATAAGGTAAAGGGTTATTAACTTTTTTCAATGCATACTGTCAGACTCTCTAAGCAGCGTTAACTCCAGTGGATCATTTTCTGCTGGAGTTTTATGATGTTTAGCAATTATTTCAATCATCTCAGGACTCTCACCAATTTCCCTCAACATACCAGCACTAATAGCAGCATGATGAAAATAAATATAAAAAGCATGGCGAAGATTTGCGACCTTACTTCCTCGCCCCTGCTTTCCCCATTTTCTTAATTGATTAGGAAAAAAATAATCCCCTATAACAGTTATGATTTTATCAACTGTACTAACATCGCCTTTCACTTTTCCCACATCATGAAGCAAGGCACATTTCACCAATAGTTTACTATTTACATTTGAATGATTATCTGCCAAATGCAGTGCTGTATATGCCACATTCAGAACGTGCCGCTGATCTGGCACATTCATCGCCCAAAACAAATTTTGCGCTTTTGAGCTTAAATGCTGTTCAATAAATTCTCTATCTTTTGGTGTAATCGAAGCGGTAAGTGCAGCAAACACCTGTTTTATTCTATATAACATCTGTTGATCCACCCATTATTCTACATACACCAGCTTTTCATACCCTTTACTTTTCTGACTCTCTTTTGCTTGTGCACAAGATTCTGGAATAACGGCTAATTCTACGCTGCAACCTGAATCACGCAAAGTATCAGCCTGTTTTATTGCTTTCACCAGGTTTTCTTTATTCCATCCAATGTAAATACCTTTACAATTTTGAGTACCGTCAATCCCCTGGCGCTCTAATGCTAATAGTACTCGTTCAATACCTAAGGCAAAGCCAGTAGCCCCACAATTCATCCCAAATGAATTTAACATAGTATCGTACCGCCCACCACCACAGATTGGAAATCCAAGTCCTGGCGTATAACCTTCAAATACCATTCCTGTATAATATTCAAAATCACGAATGATTCCTAAATCAAAGTCAACATATTGGGAAACACCATAGTTTTCTAATAGGTGATAAATATTGGCTAAGTTATCTAAGGCTCTACGACTTTTATCATTTGTTACCATACTATAGGCCTGTTTGAGCATATCTTCTCTGCCATGAAGTAATGGAATATGTTTCAGTAAAGTCTGATCACTTTGGCTAAGACCACTCTTAACAAGTATTTCACCTAATCCCACTAAATCACGCGTTACCATTGCATGTTTAATCTGCTGCCTTTGCACGAGAGAAAGTTCACTCTGCTCCATAATTCCATTAATAAAATCAACTTGCCCTAAACCAATTTGAAATTTCTGCAAACCAGATTTCAACATCGATTCCACTGCTAATGCAATGACCTCGGCATCAGCTGCCGGCTCTGATGCACCCATAATTTCCACTCCGGCCTGATAAAATTCACATTGCCTGCCTGCTTGAGCTTGTTCATAGCGAAAGACATTCGTTATATAAAACAGTTTCATTGGGCTTGGACTACCTTTAAATCGGGTAGCCGCCACACGGGCCATAGGAGTTGTCATATCTGGGCGAAGTGCCAATATACGATTATTTTTATCAAAGAATTTAAACATATGCTGATCTAAGTCGTTTCCTACTCCAACAGTCATCGTTTCCAAATATTCAATTGTGGGAGTAACAACTTCATCATATCCCCAATTTGCAAATAACTGAGCCAAAGCCCCTTCCACAGCACGTTTCTGACTAGCCTCTCTCGGTAAGAAATCTCTTGTTCCATATGGAACCTGAGGAACAAATTCATGTTGCTTCATAAATAGAAACACCCCTATCCCAGTAATTTAATGTTCTCTTAGATAATACTTTGCATGCTGTTTACTTATGATCTTTTTGACCTTCGAGTCTTTCTAACATAAACTTATACCCATCAGCACCATAGTGTAAACAACGCTTTACCCGACTAATTGTTGCAGTACTAGCTCCTGTTTTGTCTACAATGTCATCATACGTATGGCCAGCTCTTAACATACGAGCTACTTCCATGCGTTGGGCGAGAGATTTTAATTCACTTACGGTACAAATATCTTCAAAAAATTGATAACATTCTTCTTGATTTTCTAAAAATAAAATAGAACGAAATAACTGATCCGTTAAGTCATCTTTCAATTTGGGATTTGTAGGCATTTTTCTTTCCCCCATTCTATTAAATCCTTTATTACTTTTAAGCTTTACTTAGTGAAATTATAACATTATGATTTCCCATTTGCAAAGTCATTTTTTTCTTGACACTATTTTATAGAACTGCTAATATGTTTATTAGTAAGTTAATATCTTTCATCAAGAGCAGTTGAGGGAATGGCCCAATGAAGCTGCGGCAACCATTCACTTGTGAAACGGTGCCAAATCCACAGGATTGATTCCTGATAGATGAAGCGCAATTCAGTTTGATAACACGCTTCATTTATGGAGCGGTTTTTTTGTTATTTCAGAAATAATAGGAAGGGAGCTATTCCATTGATTAAACTACAAGATATAGAAAAGGTCTATCAAAGCGACAACGGTACAATTCATGCCTTACGAGGCGTTAACTTATCAGTGAAACAAGGAGAAATTTTCGGCATTATTGGAACCAGCGGTGCGGGGAAAAGCACATTAGTCCGCTGCATCAATATGCTAGAAAGCCCTACTAAAGGTATTGTTACAGTAGATGGTCAAGAATTAACTTCATTAAACGAGCAAGAACTCCGAGAACAGCGTAAAAAGATTGGCATGATCTTTCAACATTTCAATCTATTATCTTCACGTACTGTATACCAAAACATAGCCTTCCCCTTGGAATTGGCGAAACGCAGTAAAGAAGATATTAATAAAGAGGTATTGCATCTATTAGAATTGGTAGGGTTAAGTGATAAAAAAGATCAATATCCAGCACAATTAAGTGGCGGACAAAAACAACGAGTAGGCATTGCAAGAGCTTTGGCTAACCATCCTAAAGTATTATTATGCGATGAAGCGACTTCAGCTCTCGACCCTCAAACCACAAAATCGATTTTAGAGCTCTTAAAGGATATCAATCGTAAGTTCCAACTTACCATCGTCCTCATTACCCACGAAATGCAGGTTATTAAAGAAATTTGTAACCAAGTCGCTGTAATTGAGGGTGGTAAGATCATTGAGCAAGGTAAGGTAATTGATATTTTTACCCAACCGCAATCCAATACCACAAAGGAATTTATTAGCTCTATTATTAATCATAACCTGCCTGACTTTTTCAAAGAGATTACTCTGGCATCGGAACCATCTGCTGATAGTAATTTAATATTGCGCTTGTCTTTTATTGGACATTCTACAGAAGAGCCGGTTATTTCCAGCATGATTCGCCGCTTTACTATTGATGCTAGTATTTTGTACGGAAATATTGATCATATTCAAACAATACCTTTCGGTACATTAATTGTAGAATTATCGGGTGAGCAAGCCTCTTTGCAGCAAGCCCTTAGTTATTTAAAAACACGTGAATTAGGAATTGAGGTGATTGGTTATGTCGCAAGAAATGCTCGTGCTGTTGGCTAAGTCTTTATGGGAAACCACGTATATGGTTGCTGTTTCTAGTTTTATTTCTGCGCTGTTAGGCATACCCCTAGGAATTATACTAGTTACTACTAATAAGGGACATATTTTAGAGAATACGCCTCTCAATCGAATCTTAGGTGCTATTGTAAACGCAACCCGCTCTACACCATTTATTATTCTAATGGTGGCAATTATACCGGTAACCAGGTTACTAGTAGGTACATCCATTGGAACAAATGCTGCCATTGTACCATTAAGTATTGCTGCCATTCCTTTTGTGGCTCGTATAGTAGAATCAGCCCTTAAAGAAGTGGACTACGGCGTAATCGAAGCTGCCCAAGCTATGGGAGCATCCCCAAGAGAAATCATTACAAAGGTTCTCATTCCTGAGTCCTTACCTGCGATTGTTCTAGGACTCACCCTCACTATTATTAGTCTAATTGGCTACTCAGCAATGGCAGGAGCAATTGGCGGTGGTGGTTTAGGTGATTTAGCAATTCGTTATGGTTACCAGCGCTTTCGCGCCGATATCATGTTAATTACAGTGGTTATTTTAATTGCTCAAGTACAAATTGTTCAATCCACTGGTGACTATATATCGAACCGTCTAAACAAGAAATAGAAGCAGCCTAATTTACTGATTTAGGCTTTCTATAAAAAACACCAAATACACTTAGGAGGGTTATTATTATGAAAAAGCTATTTCTTGTTCTTATTGGAATTCTTAGTCTAGGACTATTAGTAAGCGGTTGCGGTCAAAAAGAAGCTCCTGCTTCTCCTGCTGCTAAAACTACTGTATTAAAAGTTGGTGCTACTCCTGTTCCTCATGCGGAAATTTTAAATGTAGTAAAACCAATCTTAGCTAAAGAGGGAATCGACTTACAGATTGTTGAGTTTACAGATTATGTAAAACCAAATATTGCAGTAGCCGAAAAAGAATTGGATGCAAACTTCTTCCAGCATATTCCTTACTTAAATAAATTCTCAACAGAACGTAATTTGGCATTAACCTACACTGCTGCCATTCACATTGAACCAATGGGAATTTATTCAAAGAAAATTAAAAATTTGAATGAATTGGCAACTGGCGCTAAAGTAGCTATTCCTAACGATCCTACAAATGGCGGTCGTGCTCTAGCTATCTTAGAAAAGGCAGGACTTATTAAATTAAAAGACGGCGTAGGCGTTAGCGCTACTGTAAGTGATATTGTAACCAATTCTAAAAACATTCAAATTAGTGAATTAGAGGCTCCTCAACTTCCTCGTGTACTTGAAGATGTAACCATTGCTGTTATCAATACCAACTATGCTCTGGAAGCTAAATTAGTACCAACTAAGGATGCTCTATTCCTCGAACCAAAAGATTCTCCTTATGCTAATATCTTGACCATACGTAAAGGTGACGAAAATCGCCCTGAAATTCAGAAATTAACAAAAGCTCTAACATCTGACGAAGTTAAAAAATTCATTAACGAAAAATATCAAGGTGCTGTAATACCAGCATTCTAATCATTCTGGAGGGAACCTTTATGGGGAAGCGGTTACAAATCGTCACTACTTTTTTTATACTGGCAAGTATCGCGGCATTGCTGTCATGGCATAGTTCATTGCATATGATTCGTGTATATAGACCAATAAAAGTAGGGGTTACGGCCGGTCCCCATTTTGCAATTATGAACCTAGTTAAAACGATCGTCGCAAAAGATGGTATTGATCTGCAAATTGTTGTATTTACTGATTACAGCAAGCTTAATGAGTCTTTACACCGCGGAGAAATAAGTCTTAATAGTTTTCAGAATCAACCTTATCTTGATAGAGTACTCGATGATCACAACTATGCAATTGTTCCGATTGCTAAAACGTTTCTATTACCAATGGGGATCTATGCTAAAAAAATACATAATCTTAGCGCATTGCCAACAGGCAGTAAAGTTGCTATTCCTCAGGATTTATGGAATGGCAGCCGGGCCCTGCTGTTATTGGAAAAAGCCGGTCTTATTGTCTGCAGAAAAACAACAGATTCTCTAAGAACCCTTGATGATATTGTTGAGAATCCTAAGAATCTTAGTTTTATACAAATGGATGCCACACAGATCACTTCGATGATCGATAAGGTAGATATTGTCCTTATCAATGCCAATTATGCTGCAAAAATTGACTTGCTGCCAACCAAAGATGCACTAGCATTGGAAGATATATATTCACCATATGTAAATCTTTTAGTCGCTGGTGCTAAAAATATCAATCATAAGGACCTGGAAAAAATCGTTACAGCCTATCAATCACAAGAGATTAAAACCTTTGTGGATGAACATTTTCAAGGTACCGTAATAACAGCTTGGTAAAAATATCCCCTCCATGAGAATATATGGAGGGGATATTTTTACCATCTGGCGATTCGAGGGAGCTACCATTCGTTTATTTCTGAAACTGAGCCTTCCCTTCTTTGAAGTATACAACATTCAGATTGGAGCGTTCCGCAATCTCTAACCCTACCTGTAGATCTCTGCCAACATCTTTAACATGGTGAGCATCGGACCCAATTGTTACGATACGTCCTCCCAGTTCATAAAAGCGCTTATAGACCGGCAATATCGTCTCTACTGCTGCTTTATTCCCCAAGCGCCTAGTATTAATCTCCAGGGCTTTTTCTTTCTGGGCTAAAACCGTTAAAATCTCATCAATACTATCACTAAATTCATTATAGTAGATTTCTGGGTCTGCAAAACGTGCATATCTGGCAATATAATCAATATGCCCTAAACTATGGATACCATCATAACAGGTCACACATTGTTTCATAGCATTAAAATAATGTTCATACACTTCTTGTTTACTTCTTCCTTGATAAAAGTCTGGAGTATATAGATCAATATTATCAATTACATGTACTGATCCAATGACATAGTCAAAAGGATACCTCTCTACCAATCGACAATTTTCTTCTAAACAATCCGAACGCATACCTATTTCTATACCTAGCAGAACTTTTTCATTACGATACGCAGCATACTGGGAAAAATATTTTTCTACATCAAAAATAAAAGCCATCGGTTCAGGATATGCAATATCCATATGTTCCGTAACAATAATTCCTATATTTAATTTCTCTGCCCTTGCTACAGCATCAGTCATTTCCATTTTTGAATCTGTAGAAAAACAGGTGTGCATATGGCTATCAAATAACATTTTTTACCTCCCGGATTTTCACATCAATTTTATCCCATCTCTTATTTTATACAAAAATGAAAGAAAATCCTGCTTATGGCCTAATTTACTATATATCTATAAATTTTCAAAAAACCAATTCATATTGTATTCTATTGTATTTTTATATACTATTAAAATATTCTTCATGTATACATTCAAAGCTCTTGAAGAATGTTTTTCTTTGTATTATACTAAAGACAAGCTTAATAAATACAATCCTTTTTAAAGAAATTGTATGATATTAGCATAGGGGGTGATTCCATTGAACAATGAAGAAGATCTGCCAATGTACAAGATAGTGGAATCCATATTTTCATATGTATAACATCAACCAATGTGCTTGTCACATTGAATAGTTCAATGAACATTGTACGGATAATACCACAGCAGGGGGGTTTTCACTATGGCCAGAGAAAGGATCAGCGATCTCTTTTCCGCCTTCTGTATTTGGGTAGTTATTCCTTTATTAGCTACTAGCTTATTATTTCTCTTATTTCAAAGCGGAAATCCGTTGCTGCTGGTTATTTTTCCTTTATTAGCGGTCGTGTTTTTCATAACCAAACAACTTAATTAAAGCTAAAGCTCCGTAGCAAAAAATCATATAAAAATAAGGACTTGACCCTATGGGTCAAGTCCTCATTTTTATTCTATCATAACTGCTTTGGGCCCTTGACTGCCGAGTCAATTATTTCCAAATTTTTTTACCGATCAGCTGCACCATACAAAAAAAGTTCAGTAATAGTATGTGCTGTTTCACCAATATTTTTATCCACAAAATCGCGAAATACAAAGGTAACGATAACACTAAACAAACCATGAGCAGCCCTTGTAGCATCACAGCTTTCACGAATAAATCCTTTGCTTTGGGCTTCTAATAGTACTTTTTCAATCATACCAATCGTCTCACAAAAACAGGCTTGATATTTATCTAACTGCTCTTGGGTAAAATTCGATGATCCGGCAGCACCAAATCCACGTACTTCATGCATCATAACACGCCATAAGTTAGCATGCTTTGCATAAAACTCCAGAAATGCTTTAATTATTGTTTCTACCTTTTCTAAAGGAGGATCAGAAGAATTAACAATACCTTCAATAATGACTTGAAAAGGCATACTACATTCCTTAATCAAGGTATAAAAAAGCTGTTCTTTATTGACAAAATAATTGTATACTGTACCTTTGCCAGTATCGGCTAAAGCAATAATTTCATCTACTGTAGCTCGATGGTAACCTTTGCTGGAAAATACAGCATAAGCTGCCTCAAGTATCTGCTGTCGTTTATTTTGTGAATCATGGAAACCAATATTTTCGCGAATATGCTTCATTTCTGCCTCCAAAGTACGAATTTCATAAACATTCTTTTATAATTCTTATTGCATTCTTATAACAAATTTTTTCGATATCGCCTGTGGTAAACCCATTGCAAACAAGTGCATTTATCAATTTATCAATATTACCAAGATGAGAGATTTCCAACTGGTATTCAATACCATCGAAATCTGTTCCTAAAGCCACCACATCAATACCGCCGATCTTCACAACATGTTTAATATGGCGTACCATATCATCCACTTTGCTCCAATTTGATCCAGCCAAAAAGTTTCCTGAAAAATTGATCCCCATGATTCCATCTTTTTGCGCCAGCAGAGTAATCATATCATCAGTTAGATTACGCCGATGTCCTCTGATTGCACGGGCATTAGAATGGGAAGCAACAAAAGGCTTGTTTGACAAGGCAGCAACATCATAAAATCCTTGATCAGAAAGATGAGAAACATCAATAATCATACCTAAATGATTCATTTGGGCAACTACTTCTTTACCAAAATCCGTTAAGCCCTGCACCCCATACCGTTCTTCAACATTGGGATAACCAATCTCATTAGGGTAATTCCAAGTCAATGTCAGTAGCCGCACACCCAACCGATAAAAATTCCGCAGATTCTCCAAGCGCCCTTGTAAAGCTCCCCCTTCTTCAATCGTAAGAAAGGCAGATATTTTTCCAGCTTGCTGATTAAAAAGCAGATCCTGATAATTCTGTGCTAGGGCAATATATGGCTGCTGAATCTTCATCTCTCGATGAAAAACATCAACCATACTTAAACAATACTGTAATGGATTTTCTTGCTTTGCTAAATCAATATACAATGCAAAAAATTGTGCCAAAGCATTACCAGCTTGTAATTTTTCTATATCTACACTTAGATTATTATGATATAAATTCAAATGCGGTTGATCCATTAAGTGCAGTATTGTATCACAATGTAAATCAATAATTTTCATATTACATTCACCGTCCTACATATACTGAATGATGGTCAAAGCACAAACTTAAACAAAGCTCTGCTGTACACAAGGCAGAGCTACTTTTAATTCAATTCATTATACCATTCCAAATGGTACCTGACAATGACGAGGAATTATATTTATGCGTATTCGCTGAAAATTCTCTCATTTCAAGTTTCCTTCCCTTGGAATTCTAATTTCCGCGCAACACAAAATGCCACAATTCATAACAAAGTATCCCAACAAGCGTATAAGGAAATTGGGATACTTGAAATAAACTATGGCATTCGTTCTCTTTTATCCGATGACCAAGTCGCTCTAAGACTCCCATCTTCTCCAAGCGGGACTTAAGAGCGACTAGGTCCCTGTATAAGTGCGACTAAAGATTCAGGTGGAGTTAAAACTCCATCTGAATCAAGTCTTCTTTATAAATAAGCTGCGAGCTAAATGTCTATATCAAAGCTATATCTTAAGACTCTTGTTGAAAAAGCTCTGGATTAGACAAGTATCGTTCTCCTGAGTCAGGCAATAAGACAACAATGTTTTTTCCTTTGTTCTCAGGACGTGCTGCGATCTGAACAGCTGCATAAACTGCTGCACCGCTTGAAATCCCTACTAATAAGCCTTCTGTTTTACCAAGTTCCCTGGAAGTTGCAAAAGCATCTTCATTACGAACACCAAAAATTTCATCTATAACGTCAAGGTTAATTACAGCAGGAACAAACCCAGCACCAATGCCTTGAATTTTATGAGGACCTGGTTTGCCTCCTGATAAAACAGGTGAATCAAAAGGTTCAACAGCAACAATCTTAACACTTGGTTTCTTTTTCTTTAGTACTTCAGCCACACCTGTGATCGTACCGCCAGTACCTACACCAGAAATAAAGATATCGACTTCTCCATCCGTGTCTCTCCAGATTTCTTCAGCAGTAGTCTGCCTATGTATTTCCGGATTGGATGGGTTCTTAAATTGTTGTAGGATAATGGAGTTGCTATTTTCTGCAGCCAGTTGCTCTGCCTTACCGATAGCTCCTTTCATCCCTTCTGCCCCAGGAGTTAATACCAGTTCAGCGCCTAAAGCTTTTAAAAGATTCCGTCTTTCGATACTCATTGTATCTGGCATACACAATACTAATTTATAGCCTCGTGCTGCAGCTACAAAGGCTAAAGCAATACCAGTGTTACCGCTGGTAGGTTCAATTATTATTGTATCTTTATTAATTAATCCTTGCTTTTCTGCATCCGCAATCATAGCGTAACCAATACGATCTTTTACACTGCTGAGCGGATTGAAATACTCTAATTTAGCAATTACTTTTGCAGCCAAGCCCTTTTCACCATTATATTTAGTAAGTTCCAGCAGCGGCGTATTGCCAATAAGATCAGTCAACTGTTTTGCAATCTTAGCCATGTTACACGACCCCCATTTTTTATTTTTATATTTATTTTTTTGACAGAAAAGAAAAAGGCTAAGGAAGTCCTACAAAAGAACATTTCCTTAGCCTTCAGTTTTCTAATCGGCTAACTAATAATATTATAAGCATATTTAATCATAAATACTCCACTTTGTCAATTTAATATTATATTTTAAAAAGTAAAATTGCGTTGAAATACGAGTCTTGACCTGTGAAATTTCACCTATGTCACCTGCTTTTATATACCATCACCATAAACACCTTCTACCTCTGGGAAACGCCGTTTTTCTGTTTTTTCAATCTGCACTGCCTTACCATCCTTGATTTTTACAACTAGTTGACCATATTGTAAATGCGATAATTCCCCTAAAATTTTTTTACGAAGAAGGTTAATTTCTTCTGTATTCTTTTTCCCTTGCTGAAAGTTCTTCTGACTAGAAATAATAATTTTTTCTGTACGTTCAATTTGAATAATATGTCCGTCTTGAACAATTAGAACAATCTCACCAAAACTAATATTTTGTATACTCTGATCAATTACTGCTAATGCTTTTGCAGGAAATGAGATTTTTTCTTGCATACTCTTACTCCTCCATTGCCGATGTTAAATCTGCCAAAAGATCATTTGCATCTTCTAAGCCTACAGATAATCGCAATAAACCATCACTGATACCTAGTGCCTGGCGAACATGAGGTTCTATGGCTGCATGAGACATGGATACAGGATAAGACAAAATAGATTCCACACTGCCAAGACTCACAGCAACTGCTGACAGCTTCACATTCCGCATAATTCGCTTTGCTAGCGCAGCGGATTCCACTTCAAATGATAATACAGCACCAAATCCTGCAGCTTGCCCTTTTAATAATTCATATCCGGGATCTTCTGGTAAGCCCGGGTAGTGAACGGCTTTCACATTTGGATGTTCAGCTAGTGCTTTAGCAATTTTTAATGCCGCCTGTTGTGAATGATCCATTCTCACTTTTAATGTTTTGATTCCCCTCATTGTTAACCAACAATCTTGAGGTCCCAAAACGGCACCTAATGCATTTTGCAAAAAATACAATTCATCGGCAAGTTTTTTACTATTGGTCGCAATCAATCCAGCTACTACATCACTATGCCCAGCTAAAAACTTAGTGGCACTATGCACTACAATATCGGCGCCAAAGGTTAAAGGTCTTTGTAAATAAGGTGTCATAAAAGTATTATCTACAATGGTAATAATACCTTTGCTCTTCGCCCAAGCACAAATTTGCGGCAAATCACTTACTTTTAGCAAAGGATTTGATGGACTTTCCAATACGATCGCCTTTGTATTGCTTTTTACAGCTTTTTCAATTTCTTTTAAATCGGTAGTATCAACAAACGTATGGTCAATTCCCCATTTACCACACACCTTGCTTAACAAGCGATAGGTACCGCCATACACATCCTTCGGTGCCAAGATATGATCTCCCTGCTGAAATAATAATAGTGCAGTTGAAACAGCAGCAATACCAGAGGCAAATGCAAAACCGGCAATTCCCTCTTCTAATTCAGCGATAGTTGTTTCCAGCGCCTTACGTGTGGGATTACCCGACCGAGAATATTCATATTCTTGTGGCTGATCAATATTCTGATGAAAAGTGGAAACCTGATAGATCGGTGTACTCACCGCTCCCGTATGGGCATCTATTTCCACTCCGACATGCAATAATTTTGTAGCAAAATCTTTCTCTTTCACCTTATTCACCTCTTAAAGATTCTATGACTAGTACTTTTTTTCTATAACGATGGGTTTTAATCTGCTAATGCTTGTTCTAAGTCATTAATGATATCATTGGCATCTTCAATTCCGATTGATAAGCGTAATAAACAATCGGATATTCCCAAACGTTCACGAACCTCAATCGGCACGTCAGCATGAGTTTGAACCGCCGGTAAAGTGATCAGAGATTCTACTCCACCAAGGCTTTCTGCAAAGCGAATCATTTGTACTTTACGCAGTACTTGCTTAACCCTTTCCGGATGATCTACTACAAAAGACAGCATACCGCCATAACCAGATGATTGACTATCATGTATATCTTTGCCTTGATGATCAGCTAATCCTGGGTAGTACACCTTAACAACTTTGGGATGACGAGTCAGCCACTGCGCAATAGTTTGCGAGTTTTCATTATGCTTTTCCATCCGCAATGCCAATGTTTTCATACTGCGAATCAATAGCCAACTATCATTAGGTCCCAAAATTCCTCCTGTTGAATTTTGGATGTAACGTATCGAGGCACCTAAATCGGCATCCCGAGCAACAACTAATCCGCAGACCAAGTCGTTATGACCCGCTAAATACTTACTGCCACTGTGAATTACCACATCAGCTCCCAAATCTAAGGGACGTTGAAAATATGGTGTTAAGAACGTATTATCAACGATAACTTGAATATTGTTTCCTTTGACTAATTTTACAATAGCACGAATATCGACAATCTTCATTAACGGATTGGTAGGTGTTTCTACCAATATTGCTTTAGTAGCAGGTGTAATACTCTGTGCAACTTCTTCTATGTTACTGCCATCTACAAAACTTACTGTTAAGCCAAAATTACTAAATATTTTATCAATGACCCGATATGTACCACCATAGCAGTCTTCTACAACCACCAAGTGATCTCCGGTCTTATACAACATTAATATAGCCGTAATCGCAGCCATCCCCGAAGCAAATGCCAAACCGACTGCACCATTTTCCAGTGTAGCAATCCCTTCTTCTAATACTTTTCTTGTTGGGTTCTGGCTACGAGTATAATCAAACCCCGTGCTCTCACCAAGAGCGGGATGACGAAACGTTGCTGATTGATATACAGGAGTGCTTATTGCTCCCGTTTTTTCATCTGTACAGACCCCAATATGCACAATTTTTGAATTTTGTTTCATAAATACCTCCTGAATCTTTATTTTTTTTAAATTAAATAAACCCCTTTCCGAGGAAAGAGGTTTATTTAAAGCAACCATCTTCCTCTTATCTGTCAGGATTCTCATCCTGCTGGAATTAGCACCACTGCATTACTGCCGGTTGCTGGGTGTCATCGGGCCAGTCCCTCGACCACTCTCGATAAGAGCTTATTCATTTTTAAGATTATACCATATGGTATTCTATGTGGTCAATATTCCATTTACACTTTTAATGCCTTTTAGCGATTTTAGTTTTAATTTTGTTAATCAACTCAGCGAATAAAACATATAAAACGAATTGAACCACAAAGACGCAAAGGACACAAAGGGGTCTATATACTTTCTTGACTAGGAACAGAAAACTTCAATCTTTCTGGGTAGTATCGTAACGCTAAGAGGCAGCTTGGGACCCAGTTCTCCATCTAAGTCGCTTTCTACTTCTTCAGCACATTCTATATAAATAGTTTCCGCCTGTAGACAAGTAACATATTTACTATTACAGTGAATACCTTTTAAAAAGCTAATAAACAAACTCATTAATTCAGGCAGATTACACTTTTTCACAATAAGTACGTCCAATTTTCCATCATCAATTTTAGCATGAGGTACCAAATTAGGAAATCCGCCAACAGTACCACTATTCATTATTAAAAATAAAAAAATATCTTCCTCAATGATTTGCTGTTCTGTAATAATTCGCATTTTTAATGCTTTAAAATTAGGTAATTCTCCAAGTCCCTTTAAATAATATGCAATTTTCCCCAACGTGTTTTTCAGCATACTATCTGCATTATGAGCTACTGATGTCATCAATCCAGCACTAGCAACATTGAAAAAGTATTCATCATTGACTTTACCTACATCAATTCTCTTACGCTGTCCCTTTGTAATTGTCTCTACACAAGTATCAATATTTTTATCTAACTGCAAATACGCTGCAAAATCGTTAGATGTACCACTTGGAATAATACCTAGGGGCAGGTCTATTTCCTGTCTGAGCATATTATTTATTACACTATGGATGGTACCATCCCCACCGGATACGATAATACCATCTACAGCAATTTCTTTTACCAGCATGATAAAAGCATCACTCTCTTGCTCATTGCTAACCCTGAGGGGAATTATGATACAATCTTCTTTTTGAAAAGCCTCAATTACATTGTCCAATTTAAATTTAAAACTAGCATCACCTGATATTGGATTATATACAAGGATAAATTTTCGCAATATGATTCCTCCTCCTTGCCCCAATCACTACTATGTATAATAGGATTCATACCTTATTATTGTAATTCATTCTTCAGTAGAAAGTCTACAACAATTATCCGATAACTAAATTATTTGAACGACCTAGCCCAGCAATCATAATCATCTGTAAAATCCTCCAAATCCCTCTCATCCTAATCCAATTGTAGATATTTCCTGTTTACATAATACATATTCTCTAGTATCATTATTCTAGTCAGTAACGTTGCCAGTTGATTAATAATTTAGAGATTATTAACTCCTGAAGCCGTTTCTAACAAATCGTACATTGGACTAGGAGGTCATTATATGAAGAAATATTGTATGCCTATCATACTTCTTATCCTTTTCACCTTTTCTTTTACACTGATCATGCCTACAACGCTTGCTATGGCGGCTTCGCCTTTGAATACAGTCACGCAAACATCCTCTTCAAATTCAAAGAACAGCAGTTCTTCCTTTAATCTTCTTAATGTTCTAATTGGCATGTTATTAGGAAATTTATTAGGAAAGAACAATACATCTGAAAATCCTAACGTTAACATTAAGCCAGTGCCATTTCAAGGAACGGATAGCAATTCAACAACTAGTTCCTCAAAAGGAGATGCAATTATTGCTACCGCGAAAACCTATATGGGAGTTCCTTATGTTTTTGGCGGAGAATCTCCCACTTCAGGACTTGACTGTTCTAGCTTTACACAACTTGTTATGAAGAAAAATGGAATTACCCTTCCTCGGACAGCAGCCGAACAATACAATCAAGGTACTGCTGTAGATAAAGAGGATTTACAAATTGGTGACTTAGTATTTTTCACCACCTATAAACCTGGAGCATCTCATGTAGGGTTTTATATGGGTGATCAACAATTTATTCACGCAAGTTCGGCAGCGAAACAAGTAACGATCAGCTCTTTAGATGAGGCTTATTACACTGAACATTATATCGGATCACGCCGCTATATTAAGTAAGACAAACCCTCAAAGTAAATTCCGTACCACATAAACATGGTGCGGAATTTACTTTTTCATTTAACAGCGATTTGGCTAGGAACTCTGTTGCCTTTTGCCATAGGTGTCTTCCAAGACATTACACTTTATAACCTCTTTTTTTGCCGGTATAATGGTCCATTGTTATTTTGTACACAACTGTTTGATCTTTTGCTTTTTCAATATAAACATCACCTTCGGGCACAAAGTTAATACTATATTTCTGTACAAAACCTTTCAGGATTTTTCCCTTTTCGTCCTTTTCTTCTACTCTACTGACCGTCCCAAATACGACCACACTTTCATAATCAGTAGAAAACTGTTCTGGCACAACATTCGTTCTTCCCACCACAGTAAAACATATTTTAGAATTCAAAGCAATATTTTCTAATTTATGACCGTCCAAAGCACAATGAAAATAGATATAATTGTTACTAACTACATAGTTTAGCGGTATCGCATAAGGCTGTCCATCACGATCAACAGTCGCTAAAATACCATAACTGCTTTGAGATAGGAGATCATAGGCTTCTCCCTGTTCCATTTTTCGATCCTTTCTTCGCATATCCATTATGCTTATCACCCCAAAAATTTTATTTATCTAACTTTCCTTTATAAAGGCGAGACGGAAGAGCAGAGTAAGATCAACGATCCGATGGTAACTCTTCTTTTACATCACTAACTAATAAATAGACTCCACCTTTATGAGGAATTAGAGGATGCTCTTGTATATCAATATGTTTTACGATTCTAAAACCATTGCGTTCATAGGTTCTTCTAGCAACAGTATTATCAGCCATAACCATTAAACTCAATTGGCTGTATCCATTCTCTCGCGCTCTTTGTTTTGTTAATGTAATCAGCTTACTGCCGATACCCGTACCGCGGAATTCTTCATCTACATAGATAGAATCTAAGAACCAGCTATTATCTACCTTTGAATTATAAAACTCTTTTAAAACTTCTAGTCGATCACTAGGGAAAAAACTTCTGGTACTATCAGTAATGCCATGGAATTTAGATGAATAGGAATAAACAATTCCTATGATATCACCTTGATACTCTGCAACCGTTGCATTTTCATAAGAATCAGTACCTTGTTTCTCTTCTATCGACTTTCCCATCACTTCGGTTCTTGTATGTGGACCTAATAAATCGTGAAAGAGAAATTCCATAATTCCACCTGAGGCACGATCGATTCCTTCAGCAATTTTTAAACTATCCTCCAGCTTTCCTGTGCGATATAATATTTCTTCCATAATCACATATCTCTCCAATCTAGAATAGTATCATACTTCTATAAGAATTCATAAAGAAGCCCAATATCCATTATTATATTGGATATCATTATACAATATTTTGATAATACAAGAAAGAGGCATTTGGCAGCTCGCTAGCGAGCTGCCAAATGCCTCTTTCTTGTATTATCAAAATATTGTATAATGATATCCAATATAATAATGGATATTGGGCTTCTTTATGAATTCTTATAGAAGTATGATACTATTCTAGATTGGAGAGATATGTGATTATGGAAGAAATATTATATCGCACAGGAAAGCTGGAGGATAGTTTAAAAATTGCTGAAGGAATCGATCGTGCCTCAGGTGGAATTATGGAATTTCTCTTTCACGATTTATTAGGTCCACATACAAGAACCGAAGTGATGGGAAAGTCGATAGAAGAGAAACAAGGTACTGATTCTTATGAAAATGCAACGGTTGCAGAGTATCAAGGTGATATCATAGGAATTGTTTATTCCTATTCATCTAAATTCCATGGCATTACTGATAGTACCAGAAGTTTTTTCCCTAGTGATCGACTAGAAGTTTTAAAAGAGTTTTATAATTCAAAGGTAGATAATAGCTGGTTCTTAGATTCTATCTATGTAGATGAAGAATTCCGCGGTACGGGTATCGGCAGTAAGCTGATTACATTAACAAAACAAAGAGCGCGAGAGAATGGATACAGCCAATTGAGTTTAATGGTTATGGCTGATAATACTGTTGCTAGAAGAACCTATGAACGCAATGGTTTTAGAATCGTAAAACATATTGATATACAAGAGCATCCTCTAATTCCTCATAAAGGTGGAGTCTATTTATTAGTTAGTGATGTAAAAGAAGAGTTACCATCGGATCGTTGATCTTACTCTGCTCTTCCGTCTCGCCTTTATAAAGGAAAGTTAGATAAATAAAATTTTTGGGGTGATAAGCATAATGGATATGCGAAGAAAGGATCGAAAAATGGAACAGGGAGAAGCCTATGATCTCCTATCTCAAAGCAGTTATGGTATTTTAGCGACTGTTGATCGTGATGGACAGCCTTATGCGATACCGCTAAACTATGTAGTTAGTAACAATTATATCTATTTTCATTGTGCTTTGGACGGTCATAAATTAGAAAATATTGCTTTGAATTCTAAAATATGTTTTACTGTGGTGGGAAGAACGAATGTTGTGCCAGAACAGTTTTCTACTGATTATGAAAGTGTGGTCGTATTTGGGACGGTCAGTAGAGTAGAAGAAAAGGACGAAAAGGGAAAAATCCTGAAAGGTTTTGTACAGAAATATAGTATTAACTTTGTGCCCGAAGGTGATGTTTATATTGAAAAAGCAAAAGATCAAACAGTTGTGTACAAAATAACAATGGACCATTATACCGGCAAAAAAAGAGGTTATAAAGTGTAATGTCTTGGAAGACACCTATGGCAAAAGGCAACAGAGTTCCTAGCCAAATCGCTGTTAAATGAAAAAGTAAATTCCGCACCATGTTTATGTGGTACGGAATTTACTTTGAGGGTTTGTCTTACTTAATATAGCGGCGTGATCCGATATAATGTTCAGTGTAATAAGCCTCATCTAAAGAGCTGATCGTTACTTGTTTCGCTGCCGAACTTGCGTGAATAAATTGTTGATCACCCATATAAAACCCTACATGAGATGCTCCAGGTTTATAGGTGGTGAAAAATACTAAGTCACCAATTTGTAAATCCTCTTTATCTACAGCAGTACCTTGATTGTATTGTTCGGCTGCTGTCCGAGGAAGGGTAATTCCATTTTTCTTCATAACAAGTTGTGTAAAGCTAGAACAGTCAAGTCCTGAAGTGGGAGATTCTCCGCCAAAAACATAAGGAACTCCCATATAGGTTTTCGCGGTAGCAATAATTGCATCTCCTTTTGAGGAACTAGTTGTTGAATTGCTATCCGTTCCTTGAAATGGCACTGGCTTAATGTTAACGTTAGGATTTTCAGATGTATTGTTCTTTCCTAATAAATTTCCTAATAACATGCCAATTAGAACATTAAGAAGATTAAAGGAAGAACTGCTGTTCTTTGAATTTGAAGAGGATGTTTGCGTGACTGTATTCAAAGGCGAAGCCGCCATAGCAAGCGTTGTAGGCATGATCAGTGTAAAAGAAAAGGTGAAAAGGATAAGAAGTATGATAGGCATACAATATTTCTTCATATAATGACCTCCTAGTCCAATGTACGATTTGTTAGAAACGGCTTCAGGAGTTAATAATCTCTAAATTATTAATCAACTGGCAACGTTACTGACTAGAATAATGATACTAGAGAATATGTATTATGTAAACAGGAAATATCTACAATTGGATTAGGATGAGAGGGATTTGGAGGATTTTACAGATGATTATGATTGCTGGGCTAGGTCGTTCAAATAATTTAGTTATCGGATAATTGTTGTAGACTTTCTACTGAAGAATGAATTACAATAATAAGGTATGAATCCTATTATACATAGTAGTGATTGGGGCAAGGAGGAGGAATCATATTGCGAAAATTTATCCTTGTATATAATCCAATATCAGGTGATGCTAGTTTTAAATTTAAATTGGACAATGTAATTGAGGCTTTTCAAAAAGAAGATTGTATCATAATTCCCCTCAGGGTTAGCAATGAGCAAGAGAGTGATGCTTTTATCATGCTGGTAAAAGAAATTGCTGTAGATGGTATTATCGTATCCGGTGGGGATGGTACCATCCATAGTGTAATAAATAATATGCTCAGACAGGAAATAGACCTGCCCCTAGGTATTATTCCAAGTGGTACATCTAACGATTTTGCAGCGTATTTGCAGTTAGATAAAAATATTGATACTTGTGTAGAGACAATTACAAAGGGACAGCGTAAGAGAATTGATGTAGGTAAAGTCAATGATGAATACTTTTTCAATGTTGCTAGTGCTGGATTGATGACATCAGTAGCTCATAATGCAGATAGTATGCTGAAAAACACGTTGGGGAAAATTGCATATTATTTAAAGGGACTTGGAGAATTACCTAATTTTAAAGCATTAAAAATGCGAATTATTACAGAACAGCAAATCATTGAGGAAGATATTTTTTTATTTTTAATAATGAATAGTGGTACTGTTGGCGGATTTCCTAATTTGGTACCTCATGCTAAAATTGATGATGGAAAATTGGACGTACTTATTGTGAAAAAGTGTAATCTGCCTGAATTAATGAGTTTGTTTATTAGCTTTTTAAAAGGTATTCACTGTAATAGTAAATATGTTACTTGTCTACAGGCGGAAACTATTTATATAGAATGTGCTGAAGAAGTAGAAAGCGACTTAGATGGAGAACTGGGTCCCAAGCTGCCTCTTAGCGTTACGATACTACCCAGAAAGATTGAAGTTTTCTGTTCCTAGTCAAGAAAGTATATAGACCCCTTTGTGTCCTTTGCGTCTTTGTGGTTCAATTCGTTTTATATGTTTTATTCGCTGAGTTGATTAACAAAATTAAAACTAAAATCGCTAAAAGGCATTAAAAGTGTAAATGGAATATTGACCACATAGAATACCATATGGTATAATCTTAAAAATGAATAAGCTCTTATCGAGAGTGGTCGAGGGACTGGCCCGATGACACCCAGCAACCGGCAGTAATGCAGTGGTGCTAATTCCAGCAGGATGAGAATCCTGACAGATAAGAGGAAGATGGTTGCTTTAAATAAACCTCTTTCCTCGGAAAGGGGTTTATTTAATTTAAAAAAAATAAAGATTCAGGAGGTATTTATGAAACAAAATTCAAAAATTGTGCATATTGGGGTCTGTACAGATGAAAAAACGGGAGCAATAAGCACTCCTGTATATCAATCAGCAACGTTTCGTCATCCCGCTCTTGGTGAGAGCACGGGGTTTGATTATACTCGTAGCCAGAACCCAACAAGAAAAGTATTAGAAGAAGGGATTGCTACACTGGAAAATGGTGCAGTCGGTTTGGCATTTGCTTCGGGGATGGCTGCGATTACGGCTATATTAATGTTGTATAAGACCGGAGATCACTTGGTGGTTGTAGAAGACTGCTATGGTGGTACATATCGGGTCATTGATAAAATATTTAGTAATTTTGGCTTAACAGTAAGTTTTGTAGATGGCAGTAACATAGAAGAAGTTGCACAGAGTATTACACCTGCTACTAAAGCAATATTGGTAGAAACACCTACCAATCCGTTAATGAAGATTGTCGATATTCGTGCTATTGTAAAATTAGTCAAAGGAAACAATATTCAAGTTATCGTTGATAATACGTTCTTAACACCATATTTTCAACGTCCCTTAGATTTGGGAGCTGATGTGGTAATTCACAGTGGCAGTAAGTATTTAGCGGGTCATAACGACTTGGTCTGCGGATTAGTTGTTGCTCGGGATGCCGATTTAGGTGCCTCGATACGTTACATCCAAAATTCAACAGGAGGAATTTTGGGACCTAATGATAGTTGGCTATTGATTCGCAGTATGAAAACATTGGCATTGCGGATGGAAAAGCATAATGAAAACTCGCAAACTATTGCGCAGTGGCTGACTCGTCATCCCAAAGTTGTTAAGGTGTACTACCCAGGATTAGCTGATCATCAAGGCAAAGATATACATGATAGTCAATCATCTGGTTATGGCGGTATGCTGTCTTTTGTAGTAGATCATCCGGAAAGGGTTAAGCAAGTACTGCGTAAAGTACAAATGATTCGCTTTGCAGAAAGCCTTGGTGGAGTAGAATCTCTGATCACTTTACCGGCGGTTCAAACTCATGCTGACGTGCCGATTGAGGTTCGTGAACGTTTGGGAATATCCGATTGTTTATTACGCTTATCAATCGGAATTGAAGATGCCAATGATATCATTAATGACTTAGAACAAGCATTAGCAGATTAAAACCCATCGTTATAGAAAAAAAGTACTAGTCATAGAATCTTTAAGAGGTGAATAAGGTGAAAGAGAAAGATTTTGCTACAAAATTATTGCATGTCGGAGTGGAAATAGATGCCCATACGGGAGCGGTGAGTACACCGATCTATCAGGTTTCCACTTTTCATCAGAATATTGATCAGCCACAAGAATATGAATATTCTCGGTCGGGTAATCCCACACGTAAGGCGCTGGAAACAACTATCGCTGAATTAGAAGAGGGAATTGCCGGTTTTGCATTTGCCTCTGGTATTGCTGCTGTTTCAACTGCACTATTATTATTTCAGCAGGGAGATCATATCTTGGCACCGAAGGATGTGTATGGCGGTACCTATCGCTTGTTAAGCAAGGTGTGTGGTAAATGGGGAATTGACCATACGTTTGTTGATACTACCGATTTAAAAGAAATTGAAAAAGCTGTAAAAAGCAATACAAAGGCGATCGTATTGGAAAGTCCATCAAATCCTTTGCTAAAAGTAAGTGATTTGCCGCAAATTTGTGCTTGGGCGAAGAGCAAAGGTATTATTACCATTGTAGATAATACTTTTATGACACCTTATTTACAAAGACCTTTAACCTTTGGCGCCGATATTGTAGTGCATAGTGCCACTAAGTTTTTAGCTGGGCATAGTGATGTAGTAGCTGGATTGATTGCGACCAATAGTAAAAAACTTGCCGATGAATTGTATTTTTTGCAAAATGCATTAGGTGCCGTTTTGGGACCTCAAGATTGTTGGTTAACAATGAGGGGAATCAAAACATTAAAAGTGAGAATGGATCATTCACAACAGGCGGCATTAAAAATTGCTAAAGCACTAGCTGAACATCCAAATGTGAAAGCCGTTCACTACCCGGGCTTACCAGAAGATCCCGGATATGAATTATTAAAAGGGCAAGCTGCAGGATTTGGTGCTGTATTATCATTTGAAGTGGAATCCGCTGCGCTAGCAAAGCGAATTATGCGGAATGTGAAGCTGTCAGCAGTTGCTGTGAGTCTTGGCAGTGTGGAATCTATTTTGTCTTATCCTGTATCCATGTCTCATGCAGCCATAGAACCTCATGTTCGCCAGGCACTAGGTATCAGTGATGGTTTATTGCGATTATCTGTAGGCTTAGAAGATGCAAATGATCTTTTGGCAGATTTAACATCGGCAATGGAGGAGTAAGAGTATGCAAGAAAAAATCTCATTTCCTGCAAAAGCATTAGCAGTAATTGATCAGAGTATACAAAATATTAGTTTTGGTGAGATTGTTCTAATTGTTCAAGACGGACATATTATTCAAATTGAACGTACAGAAAAAATTATTATTTCTAGTCAGAAGAACTTTCAGCAAGGGAAAAAGAATACAGAAGAAATTAACCTTCTTCGTAAAAAAATTTTAGGGGAATTATCGCATTTACAATATGGTCAACTAGTTGTAAAAATCAAGGATGGTAAGGCAGTGCAGATTGAAAAAACAGAAAAACGGCGTTTCCCAGAGGTAGAAGGTGTTTATGGTGATGGTATATAAAAGCAGGTGACATAGGTGAAATTTCACAGGTCAAGACTCGTATTTCAACGCAATTTTACTTTTTAAAATATAATATTAAATTGACAAAGTGGAGTATTTATGATTAAATATGCTTATAATATTATTAGTTAGCCGATTAGAAAACTGAAGGCTAAGGAAATGTTCTTTTGTAGGACTTCCTTAGCCTTTTTCTTTTCTGTCAAAAAAATAAATATAAAAATAAAAAATGGGGGTCGTGTAACATGGCTAAGATTGCAAAACAGTTGACTGATCTTATTGGCAATACGCCGCTGCTGGAACTTACTAAATATAATGGTGAAAAGGGCTTGGCTGCAAAAGTAATTGCTAAATTAGAGTATTTCAATCCGCTCAGCAGTGTAAAAGATCGTATTGGTTACGCTATGATTGCGGATGCAGAAAAGCAAGGATTAATTAATAAAGATACAATAATAATTGAACCTACCAGCGGTAACACTGGTATTGCTTTAGCCTTTGTAGCTGCAGCACGAGGCTATAAATTAGTATTGTGTATGCCAGATACAATGAGTATCGAAAGACGGAATCTTTTAAAAGCTTTAGGCGCTGAACTGGTATTAACTCCTGGGGCAGAAGGGATGAAAGGAGCTATCGGTAAGGCAGAGCAACTGGCTGCAGAAAATAGCAACTCCATTATCCTACAACAATTTAAGAACCCATCCAATCCGGAAATACATAGGCAGACTACTGCTGAAGAAATCTGGAGAGACACGGATGGAGAAGTCGATATCTTTATTTCTGGTGTAGGTACTGGCGGTACGATCACAGGTGTGGCTGAAGTACTAAAGAAAAAGAAACCAAGTGTTAAGATTGTTGCTGTTGAACCTTTTGATTCACCTGTTTTATCAGGAGGCAAACCAGGTCCTCATAAAATTCAAGGCATTGGTGCTGGGTTTGTTCCTGCTGTAATTAACCTTGACGTTATAGATGAAATTTTTGGTGTTCGTAATGAAGATGCTTTTGCAACTTCCAGGGAACTTGGTAAAACAGAAGGCTTATTAGTAGGGATTTCAAGCGGTGCAGCAGTTTATGCAGCTGTTCAGATCGCAGCACGTCCTGAGAACAAAGGAAAAAACATTGTTGTCTTATTGCCTGACTCAGGAGAACGATACTTGTCTAATCCAGAGCTTTTTCAACAAGAGTCTTAAGATATAGCTTTGATATAGACATTTAGCTCGCAGCTTATTTATAAAGAAGACTTGATTCAGATGGAGTTTTAACTCCACCTGAATCTTTAGTCGCACTTATACAGGGACCTAGTCGCTCTTAAGTCCCGCTTGGAGAAGATGGGAGTCTTAGAGCGACTTGGTCATCGGATAAAAGAGAACGAATGCCATAGTTTATTTCAAGTATCCCAATTTCCTTATACGCTTGTTGGGATACTTTGTTATGAATTGTGGCATTTTGTGTTGCGCGGAAATTAGAATTCCAAGGGAAGGAAACTTGAAATGAGAGAATTTTCAGCGAATACGCATAAATATAATTCCTCGTCATTGTCAGGTACCATTTGGAATGGTATAATGAATTGAATTAAAAGTAGCTCTGCCTTGTGTACAGCAGAGCTTTGTTTAAGTTTGTGCTTTGACCATCATTCAGTATATGTAGGACGGTGAATGTAATATGAAAATTATTGATTTACATTGTGATACAATACTGCACTTAATGGATCAACCGCATTTGAATTTATATCATAATAATCTAAGTGTAGATATAGAAAAATTACAAGCTGGTAATGCTTTGGCACAATTTTTTGCATTGTATATTGATTTAGCAAAGCAAGAAAATCCATTACAGTATTGTTTAAGTATGGTTGATGTTTTTCATCGAGAGATGAAGATTCAGCAGCCATATATTGCCCTAGCACAGAATTATCAGGATCTGCTTTTTAATCAGCAAGCTGGAAAAATATCTGCCTTTCTTACGATTGAAGAAGGGGGAGCTTTACAAGGGCGCTTGGAGAATCTGCGGAATTTTTATCGGTTGGGTGTGCGGCTACTGACATTGACTTGGAATTACCCTAATGAGATTGGTTATCCCAATGTTGAAGAACGGTATGGGGTGCAGGGCTTAACGGATTTTGGTAAAGAAGTAGTTGCCCAAATGAATCATTTAGGTATGATTATTGATGTTTCTCATCTTTCTGATCAAGGATTTTATGATGTTGCTGCCTTGTCAAACAAGCCTTTTGTTGCTTCCCATTCTAATGCCCGTGCAATCAGAGGACATCGGCGTAATCTAACTGATGATATGATTACTCTGCTGGCGCAAAAAGATGGAATCATGGGGATCAATTTTTCAGGAAACTTTTTGGCTGGATCAAATTGGAGCAAAGTGGATGATATGGTACGCCATATTAAACATGTTGTGAAGATCGGCGGTATTGATGTGGTGGCTTTAGGAACAGATTTCGATGGTATTGAATACCAGTTGGAAATCTCTCATCTTGGTAATATTGATAAATTGATAAATGCACTTGTTTGCAATGGGTTTACCACAGGCGATATCGAAAAAATTTGTTATAAGAATGCAATAAGAATTATAAAAGAATGTTTATGAAATTCGTACTTTGGAGGCAGAAATGAAGCATATTCGCGAAAATATTGGTTTCCATGATTCACAAAATAAACGACAGCAGATACTTGAGGCAGCTTATGCTGTATTTTCCAGCAAAGGTTACCATCGAGCTACAGTAGATGAAATTATTGCTTTAGCCGATACTGGCAAAGGTACAGTATACAATTATTTTGTCAATAAAGAACAGCTTTTTTATACCTTGATTAAGGAATGTAGTATGCCTTTTCAAGTCATTATTGAAGGTATTGTTAATTCTTCTGATCCTCCTTTAGAAAAGGTAGAAACAATAATTAAAGCATTTCTGGAGTTTTATGCAAAGCATGCTAACTTATGGCGTGTTATGATGCATGAAGTACGTGGATTTGGTGCTGCCGGATCATCGAATTTTACCCAAGAGCAGTTAGATAAATATCAAGCCTGTTTTTGTGAGACGATTGGTATGATTGAAAAAGTACTATTAGAAGCCCAAAGCAAAGGATTTATTCGTGAAAGCTGTGATGCTACAAGGGCTGCTCATGGTTTGTTTAGTGTTATCGTTACCTTTGTATTTCGCGATTTTGTGGATAAAAATATTGGTGAAACAGCACATACTATTACTGAACTTTTTTTGTATGGTGCAGCTGATCGGTAAAAAAATTTGGAAATAATTGACTCGGCAGTCAAGGGCCCAAAGCAGTTATGATAGAATAAAAATGAGGACTTGACCCATAGGGTCAAGTCCTTATTTTTATATGATTTTTTGCTACGGAGCTTTAGCTTTAATTAAGTTGTTTGGTTATGAAAAACACGACCGCTAATAAAGGAAAAATAACCAGCAGCAACGGATTTCCGCTTTGAAATAAGAGAAATAATAAGCTAGTAGCTAATAAAGGAATAACTACCCAAATACAGAAGGCGGAAAAGAGATCGCTGATCCTTTCTCTGGCCATAGTGAAAACCCCCCTGCTGTGGTATTATCCGTACAATGTTCATTGAACTATTCAATGTGACAAGCACATTGGTTGATGTTATACATATGAAAATATGGATTCCACTATCTTGTACATTGGCAGATCTTCTTCATTGTTCAATGGAATCACCCCCTATGCTAATATCATACAATTTCTTTAAAAAGGATTGTATTTATTAAGCTTGTCTTTAGTATAATACAAAGAAAAACATTCTTCAAGAGCTTTGAATGTATACATGAAGAATATTTTAATAGTATATAAAAATACAATAGAATACAATATGAATTGGTTTTTTGAAAATTTATAGATATATAGTAAATTAGGCCATAAGCAGGATTTTCTTTCATTTTTGTATAAAATAAGAGATGGGATAAAATTGATGTGAAAATCCGGGAGGTAAAAAATGTTATTTGATAGCCATATGCACACCTGTTTTTCTACAGATTCAAAAATGGAAATGACTGATGCTGTAGCAAGGGCAGAGAAATTAAATATAGGAATTATTGTTACGGAACATATGGATATTGCATATCCTGAACCGATGGCTTTTATTTTTGATGTAGAAAAATATTTTTCCCAGTATGCTGCGTATCGTAATGAAAAAGTTCTGCTAGGTATAGAAATAGGTATGCGTTCGGATTGTTTAGAAGAAAATTGTCGATTGGTAGAGAGGTATCCTTTTGACTATGTCATTGGATCAGTACATGTAATTGATAATATTGATCTATATACTCCAGACTTTTATCAAGGAAGAAGTAAACAAGAAGTGTATGAACATTATTTTAATGCTATGAAACAATGTGTGACCTGTTATGATGGTATCCATAGTTTAGGGCATATTGATTATATTGCCAGATATGCACGTTTTGCAGACCCAGAAATCTACTATAATGAATTTAGTGATAGTATTGATGAGATTTTAACGGTTTTAGCCCAGAAAGAAAAAGCCCTGGAGATTAATACTAGGCGCTTGGGGAATAAAGCAGCAGTAGAGACGATATTGCCGGTCTATAAGCGCTTTTATGAACTGGGAGGACGTATCGTAACAATTGGGTCCGATGCTCACCATGTTAAAGATGTTGGCAGAGATCTACAGGTAGGGTTAGAGATTGCGGAACGCTCCAATCTGAATGTTGTATACTTCAAAGAAGGGAAGGCTCAGTTTCAGAAATAAACGAATGGTAGCTCCCTCGAATCGCCAGATGGTAAAAATATCCCCTCCATATATTCTCATGGAGGGGATATTTTTACCAAGCTGTTATTACGGTACCTTGAAAATGTTCATCCACAAAGGTTTTAATCTCTTGTGATTGATAGGCTGTAACGATTTTTTCCAGGTCCTTATGATTGATATTTTTAGCACCAGCGACTAAAAGATTTACATATGGTGAATATATATCTTCCAATGCTAGTGCATCTTTGGTTGGCAGCAAGTCAATTTTTGCAGCATAATTGGCATTGATAAGGACAATATCTACCTTATCGATCATCGAAGTGATCTGTGTGGCATCCATTTGTATAAAACTAAGATTCTTAGGATTCTCAACAATATCATCAAGGGTTCTTAGAGAATCTGTTGTTTTTCTGCAGACAATAAGACCGGCTTTTTCCAATAACAGCAGGGCCCGGCTGCCATTCCATAAATCCTGAGGAATAGCAACTTTACTGCCTGTTGGCAATGCGCTAAGATTATGTATTTTTTTAGCATAGATCCCCATTGGTAATAGAAACGTTTTAGCAATCGGAACAATTGCATAGTTGTGATCATCGAGTACTCTATCAAGATAAGGTTGATTCTGAAAACTATTAAGACTTATTTCTCCGCGGTGTAAAGACTCATTAAGCTTGCTGTAATCAGTAAATACAACAATTTGCAGATCAATACCATCTTTTGCGACGATCGTTTTAACTAGGTTCATAATTGCAAAATGGGGACCGGCCGTAACCCCTACTTTTATTGGTCTATATACACGAATCATATGCAATGAACTATGCCATGACAGCAATGCCGCGATACTTGCCAGTATAAAAAAAGTAGTGACGATTTGTAACCGCTTCCCCATAAAGGTTCCCTCCAGAATGATTAGAATGCTGGTATTACAGCACCTTGATATTTTTCGTTAATGAATTTTTTAACTTCGTCAGATGTTAGAGCTTTTGTTAATTTCTGAATTTCAGGGCGATTTTCGTCACCTTTACGTATGGTCAAGATATTAGCATAAGGAGAATCTTTTGGTTCGAGGAATAGAGCATCCTTAGTTGGTACTAATTTAGCTTCCAGAGCATAGTTGGTATTGATAACAGCAATGGTTACATCTTCAAGTACACGAGGAAGTTGAGGAGCCTCTAATTCACTAATTTGAATGTTTTTAGAATTGGTTACAATATCACTTACAGTAGCGCTAACGCCTACGCCGTCTTTTAATTTAATAAGTCCTGCCTTTTCTAAGATAGCTAGAGCACGACCGCCATTTGTAGGATCGTTAGGAATAGCTACTTTAGCGCCAGTTGCCAATTCATTCAAATTTTTAATTTTCTTTGAATAAATTCCCATTGGTTCAATGTGAATGGCAGCAGTGTAGGTTAATGCCAAATTACGTTCTGTTGAGAATTTATTTAAGTAAGGAATATGCTGGAAGAAGTTTGCATCCAATTCTTTTTCGGCTACTGCAATATTTGGTTTTACATAATCTGTAAACTCAACAATCTGTAAGTCGATTCCCTCTTTAGCTAAGATTGGTTTTACTACATTTAAAATTTCCGCATGAGGAACAGGAGTAGCACCAACTTTTAATACAGTAGTTTTAGCAGCAGGAGAAGCAGGAGCTTCTTTTTGACCGCAACCGCTTACTAATAGTCCTAGACTAAGAATTCCAATAAGAACAAGAAATAGCTTTTTCATAATAATAACCCTCCTAAGTGTATTTGGTGTTTTTTATAGAAAGCCTAAATCAGTAAATTAGGCTGCTTCTATTTCTTGTTTAGACGGTTCGATATATAGTCACCAGTGGATTGAACAATTTGTACTTGAGCAATTAAAATAACCACTGTAATTAACATGATATCGGCGCGAAAGCGCTGGTAACCATAACGAATTGCTAAATCACCTAAACCACCACCGCCAATTGCTCCTGCCATTGCTGAGTAGCCAATTAGACTAATAATAGTGAGGGTGAGTCCTAGAACAATCGCAGGTAAGGACTCAGGAATGAGAACCTTTGTAATGATTTCTCTTGGGGATGCTCCCATAGCTTGGGCAGCTTCGATTACGCCGTAGTCCACTTCTTTAAGGGCTGATTCTACTATACGAGCCACAAAAGGAATGGCAGCAATACTTAATGGTACAATGGCAGCATTTGTTCCAATGGATGTACCTACTAGTAACCTGGTTACCGGTATAATTGCCACCATTAGAATAATAAATGGTGTAGAGCGGGTTGCGTTTACAATAGCACCTAAGATTCGATTGAGAGGCGTATTCTCTAAAATATGTCCCTTATTAGTAGTAACTAGTATAATTCCTAGGGGTATGCCTAACAGCGCAGAAATAAAACTAGAAACAGCAACCATATACGTGGTTTCCCATAAAGACTTAGCCAACAGCACGAGCATTTCTTGCGACATAACCAATCACCTCAATTCCTAATTCACGTGTTTTTAAATAACTAAGGGCTTGCTGCAAAGAGGCTTGCTCACCCGATAATTCTACAATTAATGTACCGAAAGGTATTGTTTGAATATGATCAATATTTCCGTACAAAATACTAGCATCAATAGTAAAGCGGCGAATCATGCTGGAAATAACCGGCTCTTCTGTAGAATGTCCAATAAAAGACAAGCGCAATATTAAATTACTATCAGCAGATGGTTCCGATGCCAGAGTAATCTCTTTGAAAAAGTCAGGCAGGTTATGATTAATAATAGAGCTAATAAATTCCTTTGTGGTATTGGATTGCGGTTGGGTAAAAATATCAATTACCTTACCTTGCTCAATGATCTTACCACCCTCAATTACAGCGACTTGGTTACAAATTTCTTTAATAACCTGCATTTCGTGGGTAATGAGGACGATGGTAAGTTGGAACTTACGATTGATATCCTTTAAGAGCTCTAAAATCGATTTTGTGGTTTGAGGGTCGAGAGCTGAAGTCGCTTCATCGCATAATAATACTTTAGGATGGTTAGCCAAAGCTCTTGCAATGCCTACTCGTTGTTTTTGTCCGCCACTTAATTGTGCTGGATATTGATCTTTTTTATCACTTAACCCTACCAATTCTAATAGATGCAATACCTCTTTATTAATATCTTCTTTACTGCGTTTCGCCAATTCCAAGGGGAAGGCTATGTTTTGGTATACAGTACGTGAAGATAATAGATTGAAATGTTGAAAGATCATGCCAATCTTTTTACGCTGTTCTCGGAGTTCTTGCTCGTTTAATGAAGTTAATTCTTGACCATCTACTGTAACAATACCTTTAGTAGGGCTTTCTAGCATATTGATGCAGCGGACTAATGTGCTTTTCCCCGCACCGCTGGTTCCAATAATGCCGAAAATTTCTCCTTGTTTCACTGATAAGTTAACGCCTCGTAAGGCATGAATTGTACCGTTGTCGCTTTGATAGACCTTTTCTATATCTTGTAGTTTAATCAATGGAATAGCTCCCTTCCTATTATTTCTGAAATAACAAAAAAACCGCTCCATAAATGAAGCGTGTTATCAAACTGAATTGCGCTTCATCTATCAGGAATCAATCCTGTGGATTTGGCACCGTTTCACAAGTGAATGGTTGCCGCAGCTTCATTGGGCCATTCCCTCAACTGCTCTTGATGAAAGATATTAACTTACTAATAAACATATTAGCAGTTCTATAAAATAGTGTCAAGAAAAAAATGACTTTGCAAATGGGAAATCATAATGTTATAATTTCACTAAGTAAAGCTTAAAAGTAATAAAGGATTTAATAGAATGGGGGAAAGAAAAATGCCTACAAATCCCAAATTGAAAGATGACTTAACGGATCAGTTATTTCGTTCTATTTTATTTTTAGAAAATCAAGAAGAATGTTATCAATTTTTTGAAGATATTTGTACCGTAAGTGAATTAAAATCTCTCGCCCAACGCATGGAAGTAGCTCGTATGTTAAGAGCTGGCCATACGTATGATGACATTGTAGACAAAACAGGAGCTAGTACTGCAACAATTAGTCGGGTAAAGCGTTGTTTACACTATGGTGCTGATGGGTATAAGTTTATGTTAGAAAGACTCGAAGGTCAAAAAGATCATAAGTAAACAGCATGCAAAGTATTATCTAAGAGAACATTAAATTACTGGGATAGGGGTGTTTCTATTTATGAAGCAACATGAATTTGTTCCTCAGGTTCCATATGGAACAAGAGATTTCTTACCGAGAGAGGCTAGTCAGAAACGTGCTGTGGAAGGGGCTTTGGCTCAGTTATTTGCAAATTGGGGATATGATGAAGTTGTTACTCCCACAATTGAATATTTGGAAACGATGACTGTTGGAGTAGGAAACGACTTAGATCAGCATATGTTTAAATTCTTTGATAAAAATAATCGTATATTGGCACTTCGCCCAGATATGACAACTCCTATGGCCCGTGTGGCGGCTACCCGATTTAAAGGTAGTCCAAGCCCAATGAAACTGTTTTATATAACGAATGTCTTTCGCTATGAACAAGCTCAAGCAGGCAGGCAATGTGAATTTTATCAGGCCGGAGTGGAAATTATGGGTGCATCAGAGCCGGCAGCTGATGCCGAGGTCATTGCATTAGCAGTGGAATCGATGTTGAAATCTGGTTTGCAGAAATTTCAAATTGGTTTAGGGCAAGTTGATTTTATTAATGGAATTATGGAGCAGAGTGAACTTTCTCTCGTGCAAAGGCAGCAGATTAAACATGCAATGGTAACGCGTGATTTAGTGGGATTAGGTGAAATACTTGTTAAGAGTGGTCTTAGCCAAAGTGATCAGACTTTACTGAAACATATTCCATTACTTCATGGCAGAGAAGATATGCTCAAACAGGCCTATAGTATGGTAACAAATGATAAAAGTCGTAGAGCCTTAGATAACTTAGCCAATATTTATCACCTATTAGAAAACTATGGTGTTTCCCAATATGTTGACTTTGATTTAGGAATCATTCGTGATTTTGAATATTATACAGGAATGGTATTTGAAGGTTATACGCCAGGACTTGGATTTCCAATCTGTGGTGGTGGGCGGTACGATACTATGTTAAATTCATTTGGGATGAATTGTGGGGCTACTGGCTTTGCCTTAGGTATTGAACGAGTACTATTAGCATTAGAGCGCCAGGGGATTGACGGTACTCAAAATTGTAAAGGTATTTACATTGGATGGAATAAAGAAAACCTGGTGAAAGCAATAAAACAGGCTGATACTTTGCGTGATTCAGGTTGCAGCGTAGAATTAGCCGTTATTCCAGAATCTTGTGCACAAGCAAAAGAGAGTCAGAAAAGTAAAGGGTATGAAAAGCTGGTGTATGTAGAATAATGGGTGGATCAACAGATGTTATATAGAATAAAACAGGTGTTTGCTGCACTTACCGCTTCGATTACACCAAAAGATAGAGAATTTATTGAACAGCATTTAAGCTCAAAAGCGCAAAATTTGTTTTGGGCGATGAATGTGCCAGATCAGCGGCACGTTCTGAATGTGGCATATACAGCACTGCATTTGGCAGATAATCATTCAAATGTAAATAGTAAACTATTGGTGAAATGTGCCTTGCTTCATGATGTGGGAAAAGTGAAAGGCGATGTTAGTACAGTTGATAAAATCATAACTGTTATAGGGGATTATTTTTTTCCTAATCAATTAAGAAAATGGGGAAAGCAGGGGCGAGGAAGTAAGGTCGCAAATCTTCGCCATGCTTTTTATATTTATTTTCATCATGCTGCTATTAGTGCTGGTATGTTGAGGGAAATTGGTGAGAGTCCTGAGATGATTGAAATAATTGCTAAACATCATAAAACTCCAGCAGAAAATGATCCACTGGAGTTAACGCTGCTTAGAGAGTCTGACAGTATGCATTGAAAAAAGTTAATAACCCTTTACCTTATCAATGATATTTAACATTTCTTTGTTTTGCTGAAATCTGGACAGGTTATCGGCGAAGAGCTTGACAGCTCTGTCCAGGTAGCTTGGTGATAGGGCTGCTACATGGGGGGTAATGATTACGTTTTGCATATCCCATAGAGGGGAAGAATCAGAAAGAGGCTCTTCATCAAAAACATCTAGACATGCACCTTTTATCAAGCCTTGCTCTAAAGCGGTTATCAAATCATCTTGTTTAATGATACCGCCTCGGGCAATGTTGATGAAATAAGCAGATGGTTTCATAACGGAAAACTCGTTTATCGTAAATAAATGTTTCGTTTCTTTTAATAAAGGCAGGGCTGTGACTACAAAATCGGAAAATGAAAGTAGTTCATGGAGTTTTTCAGGAGGATAGAGTTCATCAACAAATAGCTCTTTTGTCATGGTTTGTTTGCTGGCGACAACTTTCATTCCCAGACCTTTGGCCTTTTTAGCAATTTCTCGTCCGATACTGCCAAGACCTACGATACCGATGGTTTTGTCATGAATTTCGTCAACGATTGTCCGCTTCCATTGGTGCTTTGCTTGTTGCCGAATAAATACATCCAATCCTCTCGTAAAAACGAGCATCATAGCAAAAACATGTTCTGAAACTGGAATGCCATGAATACCTCTTGAATTGGTTATTATCGTGTTGGCATTTTGAATTTCAGGAAAGATCAAACCTTCAACTCCTGCGCTTAGGCTATGTATCCATGTTAATTTAGGGGCAGCAAGATAGAGGGGACGAACATCCATGGACCCCCAAGGAACTAAAATATCAATGTCTCGAATGTGCTCTGCAGCTTTTTCATAATCACATGTTATGATATTGCTGTTAGGAGCACTACTTTGAATTATTTTCATATGACGGTCTGCTAAGTTGTTGATTACAAGAATATTTAAGTTGGGCATAATATGACACCCCTTTATGTATATTTTAAAACTGAATCATAGGGTCTATAATTTACTGGTTCAAAATAAAAGTTTTAGCATTCTTATGAAAGATGATTCTACATATGCATCTAAAAATCCTACATTTATATTGACGAATATTTTAACAAATGATAATATAGCACTATGTTAATGCTTTAAATAACTAAAGTAGTTTAGGAGGATCTTCATGACATCAAGTGACATGGATTATCTTACGATCGCTTTGCCAAAGGGGAAACTATTTGCACCTTCGGCAGAAATGTTAGCAAAAGTAGGATGTACAGCAGAAGACCTGAGTGAAAACTCACGTAAATTAGTAATCACCAATGAAAAGGAAAAGTTGCATTTTATCATCACGAAAACAGCAGATTTGCCAACGTATATTGAATATGGTGCAGCCGATATTGGAATTATCGGCAAGGATGTATTATTGGAAGAAGAGAAAGATCTTTATGAATTATTAGATTTGAGATTTGGTTTGTGCCGAATGATGGTGGCGGTGCCAGAAGCTTTAAAACGAGAAAAATTAAGTGATTATGCACATATGCGAGTAGCTACTAAATATCCTCGTATAGCAGAAAGCTTTTTTCATAGTATGGGCATTCAGATGGAATTTATTAAATTGAATGGTTCTATCGAATTGGCACCTATGGTCGGTTTAGCAGAAATTATTGTAGATTTGGTAGAGACAGGACGTACATTAAAGGCGAATAATTTATTGGAAGTTGCGACCATTCAGCCTGTTACAGCTCGCTTTATCGCTAATCGGGTAAGTTTTAAACTGAAGTTTGACCGTATTAATAGAATTACTGAAGAGTTAAGAACCCTGCTGGAAGGTGTGGTGACCCCATGAAAATTGTATATGCAGAAGATAGTACGCTAGAGGAATTAAGCGAACTATTAATAAAGCCGCCTTTTGATCAGGTGATACTAGGAGAAGGCGCGAAGAGTCATATTAAGAAGGTATTCGGCAGTGAATTAACAGCTTCTCAGGTAGTGGATAAAATTATTCATGATGTACGCCTGCAAGGGGATGAAGCAGTACTTCAATATACCCAGGTAATTGATGGTGTAAATTTAAGTGAAGATACATTAGAAGTTACAGAATCGGAATTTCAAGAGGCTTTGGCAAAGGTCGATGAGCAGATATTGACTGCTATACGACAGGCCATTAGCAATGTTAAATCTTTCCATACAGAGCAGCTTCCTAAAACTTGGCTTACCTATCGAGAGCATGGAGCGATGCTGGGACAAAGTTGTATTCCTTTAGAAAGAGTGGGAATGTACGTGCCTGGGGGTACTGCTATTTATCCATCCTCTGTTATTATGAACGCAGTTTCTGCCGCTGTTGCTGGTGTAAAAGAAATTATTATGGTGGTGCCGCCTAGTAAGGATGGCAGCGTTAATCCCAGTATTTTAGCGGCAGCCCGGGAATCGGGTGTGACCAGAGTGTTTAAAGCAGGAGGAGCGCAGGCTATTGCTGCCCTAGCCTTTGGTACCAAGCTGATTCCTAAGGTTGATAAAATCACAGGACCTGGTAATATCTTTGTCACTTTAGCTAAAAAGGCGGTGTATGGACATTGTGATATTGATATGTTAGCGGGACCAAGTGAGATTTTAATTGTTGCGGATGAAACCGCAGACCCTTCGTATATTGCTGCAGATATGCTAAGTCAGGCTGAGCATGATGTATTAGCATCCAGCATTTTAATTACGGATAGCAGTAACCTTGTGAGTAAAGTGGAAATAGAACTTGAGCGCCAGTTGGCTAAGCTGCCTCGCAGGGAAATTGCTAAAGCATCGCTGCAGAAAAATGGATTGATGATTATAACGAAAAACAGTATGCAGGCGATCGAATTGGCCAATATATCAGCACCGGAACATTTAGAGATCATAACAGAGCAGCCTTTTGCCTTGCTGCCTTTTGTAAAAAATGCAGGCGCTGTATTTTTGGGACCTTATTCGCCAGAACCATTGGGGGATTACTTAGCAGGACCCAATCATGTATTGCCAACTGGGGGAACAGCTCGTTTTTATTCCGTGTTAAATGTAGAAACCTTTATGAAAAGAACCAGTTTTATTGCATATAGCCAAAAAGCGCTGCAGGCAGTAGCGAATCAAGTAATTACATTAGCAGAGGCAGAAGGATTACAGGCTCATGCCAATGCTATCAGAGTGAGGGAAAAGAATGATGTTTGATTATCGACCAGGATTAGAAAATATAAAATCCTACTCAGTAGAAGAAAAGGAATGGGATAGCAAGCTTGATGCTAATGAAAGTCCTAATAATTTGCCCCCTTTAGTGCATGAAAGAGTCATGAACCAGATCGAATATATGGCATTTAACCGTTACCCCGATATCGGAATGTTAGATTTACGAGCATTGATTGCAGAAGCTTTTGCGACCACGATTCAAAATATCGTAATTGGTAATGGATCAAGTGAGATCTTGTTGGCCCTATGTCAAACTTTTGGTGGACCAGGAAGGAGCATTATTTTTCCGACCCCCTCATTTTCCATGTATGGTATTTATGCTCAATTAACGGACAGCCAAGCGGTTCCAGTAAAATTAAATGAAGATTTTTCCCTATCACCAGAAAAAGTTGTGGAAGCGGCAGAGCAGTCCAAGGCTAAGTTGATTATTCTATGCAATCCCAATAACCCTACAGGTACAATTATTCCACAAGAAGATATCGAATATATTCTAAGCAAAGTACAATGTCCCGTCGTCGTTGATGAGGCCTATTATGAATTCTATGGTCAATCCGCTGTCAGTCTTATGAAAAAGTATGACCACTTAATTGTAGCAAGAACATTATCCAAAGCCTATGGCTTAGCAGCAATTCGTGTAGGATATATGTTGTCTAATACTGAAATTGTATCTATGGTAAATAAAGTTATGATGCCTTACCACATCAATACCTTGTCTTTGATTACTGCGCAAGTGGTATATCAAATGCGAGATGAGTTTATGCCAATCATTGGGCAGATTATTGGGGAGCGCAAGCGTTTAGCTGATTCGCTGGCTGCAATAGCAGGTATTACAGTCTATCCTTCAGAGACTAATTTTATTTTAATAAAAACAGAGAAAGCACAAAAGCTGAGTGCTTACTTATCTGAGAAAAATATTGGCATAAGAGATTTTAGTACAGCACCTCTTCTTACCAATTGCATTAGAATTACACTTGGAACGCCTTTAGAGAATGATAATGTATACAAGGCTATTAAAACGTTTATGAATGAGTAATATAAGCTATTTATAAATAATAGGAAAGAAGGTTCCAAATGATGCGTACTGCGACAATGAAGCGGCAAACCGCTGAAACAAATATCTCAACCACATTAAATATTGATGGAACTGGTAAAAGTGAAATAGCAACAGGGATTGGTTTTTTTGACCATATGTTACTGCTGCTAACCAAACATGGCTTTATGGATTTGCAGCTCATTGCGCAAGGAGATTTGCAGGTAGATGGACATCATACTGTAGAAGATACAGGTATTGTCTTAGGTCAGGCTTTGGCAAAAGCATTAGGTGATAAAAGTGGTATCAAACGATATGGTACTGCTTTTGTACCAATGGACGAAGCCTTAGCAATGGTGTCCTTAGATATTAGCGGTCGTCCCTTCCTCGTTTTTGATGTAGCGATACCGTCGGAAAGAATCGGTGATTTTGACAGTGAACTGACAGAAGAATTTTTACGGGCCTTATCTGTACATGCAGGGTTAACTTTACATGTGCGCCTATTATCCGGTAAAAATTCTCACCATATTGTAGAAGCGATATTTAAGGCGTTAGGCAGGGCTCTTGATGAAGCTGCATCTATCGATGAGAGAATTGTTGGAGTGATGTCGAGTAAAGGGATGCTATAGGAGGGGTGACTATGATTGCTATTATTGATTATGGCATGGGTAATTTATATAGTGTGGAAAAGGCTTTTGTTAAGTTAGGGGCAGAGGTTGTAGTTACCAGTGAGCCTAAGATCGTCGCAGCAGCTGATAAAGTAGTACTGCCAGGCGTCGGTGCCTTTGGTGATTGTATGGAGAATCTTAAAGCCTATCACATGATTGATGCCATCCATGAGGTAGTTGCGAAAGGAACACCTTTTCTTTCCATTTGTCTGGGCTTGCAAGTTTTGTTTGAAGGCAGTGAAGAAGATCCGGAAACGAAAGGGCTGGGACTTTTTCCTGGTATGGTACGTAAAATACAGGCTCCTGCTTTAAAAATTCCTCATATGGGGTGGAATAGCCTATCTTTTGCTGCGAAGAGTCCTTTGTTTGAGAATATACCTCAGGAATCCTATGTCTATTTTGTTCACAGTTTCCATGCTGTGCCTGAAGATGCTAGTTTGATTACGGCAGTGGCAGATTATGGCGGCGCTCTAACGGCCGCTGTTGGTCGGGGAAATATACAGGCTGTGCAATTCCATCCTGAAAAATCAGGTAGTATTGGTTTAGCGATGCTGGCTAACTTTAAGGAGTTGAAATCATGATTCTTTTTCCAGCAATTGATATTCGGAATGGAAAATGTGTTCGGTTGACAGAAGGACGTTTCGACAAAGAAACTATATTCGCTGATAATCCTTTGGATATGGCAATTCGTTGGGTAAATGAAGGTGCTGAATATCTACATTTGGTTGATTTGGATGGTGCCTTAGCAGGTAAGCCTGTAAATTTAAGTGTGATTGCTGACATAACAAAAAATGTAAGGATTCCTGTGCAATTAGGTGGTGGTATACGGAATTTAGACACGATTGCACAATTTTTGGAAGTTGGGGTAGCGCGAGTTATTTTAGGGTCAGTTGCTGTTAAGCAACCAGAATTAGTCGCAGCAGCATGTGAGAAATATGGTGATCGTATCGTGGTGGGAATTGACGCTCGCGACGGTGTCGTTGCTGTAGATGGTTGGGGAATTGCAGGTGGTATTGGGGCGGAAGAATTGGCTGAGAAAATGGCCGGGGTTGGTGTAGCACGAATTATTTATACGGATATTTCTCGTGATGGTACCTTGTCAGGGGTGAATATTTCTGCTACGGCAGCCGTGGCTAAAGCCTCTGGGATTCCAGTCATTGCTTCAGGAGGAGTTCGTGATTTATCTGATATTGAGGCTATAAAAAAGGCAACGAGTGATGGTATTGAAGGCGTGATTGTCGGCAAGGCCATTTATACAGGTAGTCTGAACCTTGCTGATGCCTTATGTCTGTTGCGGGGAGAGTGAAATCATGTATACAAAAAGGATTATTCCCTGTCTGGATGTGAAGGATGGGAGAGTCGTTAAGGGTACTAATTTTGTAGGACTTAGAGATGCTGGTAACCCGGTGGAATTGGCATCTATCTACGATAAAGAACTTGCAGATGAGTTAATATTTTTAGATATTACAGCTTCTTGTGAACAGAGAGATACCATGGTACAGATGGTAGAGCAAACTGCATCTCAGGTATTTATTCCTTTTACTGTAGGAGGCGGAATTCGAACAGTTGAAGACATTCGCAAAATGTTAAAAGCCGGTGCAGATAAGGTATCCCTCAATACAGCAGCCATCAAAAGCCCGGAGTTAATTGCCGAAGGAGCAAAGCGCTTTGGTCGTCAGTGTATTGTTTTGGCTGTTGATGCCAGACAAAGAGGTGAAGAAGAGTGGGAAGTGTATATTAACGGAGGACGCACTCCCACGGGGCTGGACGTGTTAGATTGGGTGAAGCAGGCTACAGCGCTGGGAGCAGGAGAAATTCTCTTGACCAGTATGGATAAAGATGGAACGAAAGATGGTTATGATATTAAACTGACCAGGGCTGTTTCGGAAGCTGTAGGCGTACCTGTCATTGCATCCGGGGGCGCAGGGGAACTGGTGCACTTTTATGATGTGCTTACTGAAGGTAAGGCTGATGCCGTATTAGCAGCTTCTGTTTTTCACTTTGGACAATTTACTGTTGGTCAGGTAAAACAATATCTAAAATCAAAAGGTGTGGAGGTACGGCTATGATCAATATAGACGATATTAAATTTGATGATAATGGCTTAATTCCAGCAATTATCCAACAGGAACAAACCGGAATTGTTCTTATGCTAGCCTATATGAATAGGGAATCATTACGAAAGACTATAGAAACAGGAGTTACCTGGTTTTTCAGTCGTAGTCGCCAAAGTTTATGGCAAAAAGGCGAAACTTCTGGACATGTGCAAAAGGTGCAGCAGATATATTATGATTGCGATGGGGATACTCTTTTGATCAAAGTAGAGCAAGTCGGGGTTGCATGTCATGAAGGAACATTGTCTTGTTTCAGGCGTACACTAGACCAGCAGAAAGTGGAAGGCGAAACAGCGGTAACTATACCTTCTGTTTATGGACAATCGGTGTCCACTATCTTACAAGAACTGTATCATGTAGTGAATGACCGCAAGCGCAATCCTCAAGCTGGTTCTTATACCACCTATCTCTTTGATAAAGGTCAGGATAAAATACTTAAAAAAGTTGGGGAAGAGGCAGCCGAAACAATTATCGCCTCTAAGAATAATAGTAAAGAAGAATTACTATATGAAATGGCAGATCTTTGGTATCATTGTTTAGTGCTTTTAGCGTATCATAATGTAAGTATCAGTGAACTTTTGGAAGAGCTGCAAAAAAGAAGGAAATAGTAAAGCGGTTAGTTACCTGTGAAAAATAAGACTGTCAATCCTCAATGAGGCTGTTGGCAGTTTTATTTATTTTACTAAAATGGAAGTAGGGAGGATTTTTTAAAGAGGTGGTGAAAGAATAATGATAGTGTATTTAAAATAATCTATTCATATAAAAGTTAGAGGTGTGATCATGCTAAAATCCATTGGACATGAATTTATGGTGCAAACTCGCTATGAGAATATGGAACAGAAAGACCCTGAGAGTATAGTAGCTCAGCCATCTTTGGAAACGGCTTATGATGAAAAAAACAATATCATTGATTTGCCAATGCCAGAAGAAATTCCACCAATTACAATTGATTTTATGGCCCTGGTTGAACTTAGATCCAGTGTACGTGATTATCAGAATGTGCCAATCAGTTTACTGGAACTATCTTATTTATTATGGTGTACTCAGGGCGTTAAACAAATATTAGGAAATCAGGCTACTCTGCGAACTGTTCCATCAGCAGGTGCGCGGCATGCCTTTGAGACATACTTACTCATTCATAATGTTGAAGGAATCAAACCAGGTTTATATCGTTTTTTAGCCCTTGAGCATAAATTAATGGAAGTAAATTTGGCAGAACATATTTCCACGGAAATAACAAAGGCATGTTTGGGGCAGAAATTTATTGCTAAGAGTGCAGTAACCTTTCTTTGGGCGGCACAAGCCAGTCGTATGAAATGGCGCTATGGGGAAAGAGGATATCGTTACTTGCATCTGGATGCAGGACATGTTTGTCAGAATCTATATTTATCGGCACAAGTTGTTGGCTGCGGAGCATGTGCTGTTGCTGCTTTTGATGATGAGCATCTAAACGCTGTAATAGGACTTGATGGTGAGGAAGAATTTATTATATATGTAGCTGCTTTGGGTAAAAGATAGTCGGCAGAGCTTATTTGGGGCAAAATAAATAAGTAGCAAAAATGTCCAGTGAGAAACAATGTTTTCTCGCTGGATATTTTTTAAAATCACTTTGTTGTTCTTGTTTTTTGTACGTTAGATTTCTATAATAGAGATAACTTGTAGAGAAAAGTAAGGTGGTGTATTTTTGTTATTTAATAGAAGCTTAAAGCTGCAAACTAAGATTATGCTATTAACATTTGCGGTAGTAGCTGCAGCCTTGTTGATTACCAATATATTAATATCCCAGAATATTGAATTTGATGCACAAAAGGGGACTGCCAGGAAAGCTGCGAGTGTGGCTCATCTTATTGTGAAATCTCCTCTTGTAATTGAAGGGTTAGCACAAGATAAAAATATAGATGCTATGCAGACATATGCTAATGAGAGTGGAGTTGCAGCTGAGGTTGAATACATTGTGATTTTAGATATGCAGGGGATTCGCAAATCACATCCTAATTTTGAAAAGATTGGCCAACAATTTGTTGGTGGGGATGAAGAGGACGCGTTAGCAGGCAAAGAATATGTTTCAGTGGCTAAGGGAACGTTAGGAGATGCATTACGGGCATTTGTACCTGTTTTTACTCCAGAGGGAAAGCAGGTAGGGGTAGTAGTGGTTGGTGTCTTAATGGATAATATTAAAATACTGGAGAAAGAGACGCAAAAGGCATTATTTTTGGCAATTATAATTGGTATGATGATTGGTATTATCGGTGCTTATTTACTATCAAAAAATGTAAAAAATATTTTATTTGGTCTTGAGCCAGAGGCGATTGCTAATCGACTGGAGGAACGAAATGCTATGCTGCAGTCGGTATATGAGGGAATTCTTGCTGTCGACAGTCAAGGAGTAATTACCTTGGTAAACGCTGAAACCATTCGCATATTAGGCTTGACAGGCATAGATGATAGTCCGGTAGGTAAATCCATTACAAACTATGTACCAAATACGAATTTACTAGAAGTAATTGAATCTGGTGTGGCGCAAGTAGATCAAGAACAAGATTTCCATGGCTCGCCCGTTATTGCAAACTGCCTCCCTATGATTGTAAATGGAAAAGTGGTGGGGGCTATATCTACTTTTCGGGATAAGACAGAAGTGAAAGATCTTGCAGAGCAGCTTACAGGTGTTCAGGATTATGTAGATGCTCTTAGGGCGCGGGCCCACGAATTTATGAATCAGTTGCATGTTATATTGGGTTTAGTCAAATTGAAAAGTTACTCGCAATTAGCAAATTACATTAATAAAATTACTTCTGAGCATGAAGAGGAAATTAGTTTCGTAACCAAACGTATCAGGGAACCTCTTCTTGCAGGGTTTATTCTAAGTAAGTTAAGCTTATCAAGGGAAAACAATGTGATTATGCATTTAGCAGAAGAAACCTATGTTCCTAAGCCTTGGAATAATGAAGTTATTCATGAAATGGTAACGATTATTGGTAATTTAGTAGAGAATGCTTTTGACGCAGTAAACAACAGTCCTTATAAGGAGATAGAACTGCATATGTATTATGATAAAGGGATATTATCGATTCACGTAAGTGACACAGGTGAGGGAATTTTACCAGAAGTAAGCAGTACTTTATTTAAGAAAGGTATATCCAGCAAGGAGGGGAACCGAGGGTTTGGTCTTCATCTAGTGCAGTGCAGTTTAGAACGCCTTGGAGGGACTATTGATTTTGAAAGTAGACCAGGGGAAGGTACAATATTCATGGTAAATATTCCTTATGAAATAAAGAAGGAAAACGAATAGATTCTAAAAAATAAGTCGTTGTTATAGAAGACGATACTTATTTAAGTTAGTTATTATTTATTAAATATTTATAATGTACAATTATTTTTTTCATTACTTTACAATACAATTATTGATTTTGAGAAAAATTAATGTTTATATATATAAGTGCATACAAATTAAAATAGTGGGGGTGTATAAATATGCAAAATGAAGCGGTGGTAAAGAAGCCGCATGTTGTAATTATTGGTGCTGGTTTCGGAGGAATTCGCACAGCAAGGGCATTAGCAAAACAAGATGTTAAAATTACCCTTATTGATAAGTATAACTATCATTTATTTCAACCCTTATTATATCAAGTGGCAACGGCTGGCTTGTCGGTGGATGACATAGCCTATCCTGTCCGAGCCATCTTTAGAGAGCAAAAGAATGTGGACTTTCGCTTAGCGGAGGTATCGGATGTGGATTTTGATAATAAAGTCGTGAGCATGAATACAGGCAACATTGCTTATGATTATCTGATAGTCGCAGTAGGTGGAATGACAAACTATTTTGGAATGAAATCTATGGAGACCAATGGCTTTGGCATGAAAACCTTAGATGAATCGGTTACTATTCGTAATCATGTACTACGTATGTTTGAATTGGCTGCTCATGAAAAAGATGCTGATAAGCGTCGAGCCTTACTGACCTTTGTGATTGTAGGCGGCGGTCCTACAGGGGTAGAATCAGCTGGTGCTTTATCTGAACTTATTTATCATGTAATGATTCGAGAATATCATCATTTGAACTTTAAAGAAGTACGTATTATGTTGGTTGAAGCTTCTGACAAATTGTTAGCTACTATGCCAGAAGAGCTGCGGGAGGTTACTGTAGAAACCCTAATCCGCAAGCATGTAGAAGTGCGTATGTGTGTTCAGGTTACCGATTATGATGGAGAAAAAATGAGTCTAAAAGGTGGCGAAGTCATTCCAACCCATACTGTCGTTTGGGCAGCAGGAGTAAAAGCCAGTGCTTTGATGGATACGTTAGATGTTGAACAGGCCAGTATGCGGCGAGCTATTGTGAATGATTTCTTACAGCTGCCGAATCGCCCTGAAGTGTTTGTGATTGGTGATGCAGCTCATTATGTACAAGGGGAACGACCCTTGCCCATGATAGCGCCTGTGGCGATACAACAAGCTGATATTACAGCAAAAAATATACGAAACTTAATTCGTGGCAAAGAACTTAAGAAGTTCGTGTACAAAGATGTAGGAAATATGGCAACGATTGGTCGTAATGCAGCTGTGGTGCATATGGGTGCATTCAAAACCCATGGTTTTATTGCTTGGTCTATATGGTCTTTAGTGCATATTTTGCGTCTTATTGATTTCCGTAATCGGGCAGTTGTCTTTGTAAAATGGATGTGGGATTATCTCGTTTATGAAAGAGTAGTGCGTATCATCACTCGGCAATAACAAGCATTCAGAAAATTGCAAGTATACAAATAGAATAGAGTGTATTATAATTAATACACTGTAAGTTATAAGACTTGAACTTTTGCTTAGGGATTGAGGTAAGCATAGGACAAGTCTTTCTGTTTCGATAGAGACTAAATTCCTTTTTCGTAGCATCAGAATTTTATGAGTTTAGGGGAACGTTGAACACAGAGTTCGCAAAGGGCACAGAGATTTTTAACCCTATCTATCTTTTCTCAGTGTCCTCTGTGGTTCGGTTTACTTTATATGTTTTTAAAATTTGTGGTTATGATAGTTGCATTCATGAGAAAATATATGTACTGAGGTAAAAGTGAGCGTTGTAAAGGGGAATCAGAATGATAAAAGTTTTAATTGTAGAAGACGATCCTATGGTTGCGGAATTGAATCGGCGTTATGTTGAACGGGTAGAAGGCTTTTTGTTTTATGGTATCGTAAAAAATGGTGAGGAAGCCTTAGCGACTTTGCGGGCAAAGAATATTGACTTGGTGTTATTAGATATTTTTATGCCGAATATGAATGGATTAGAGCTATTATCTGCTATTCGTCAGCAAGAGTATAGTGTGGATGTTATTGTAGTCTCTGCCGCACGAGATAATCAAAGTATTCAAATGGCTCTTAGAAATGGGGCAGTTGATTATTTAATTAAACCTTTTGAATTTGAACGGATGCAAACGGCATTGATCAATTTTAAAAAACGTCTACAGTTAATACGAGAGGCTTCTAATTTGTCACAAAATCTTTTAGATCAGCAGATCTTTGCAAGACATTCTCAAATTGAAGGGGAGCTGCCTAAAGGATTAGATCGTAATACCATTAAGCGAGTGTGGGAACATATCCTAGAACAGAAAGATGAATTTACGGCTGAGGAAATGGCGAATTATGTAGGATTATCACCTGTTTCGATTCGAAAATATCTTAAGTATTTTCAAAGCGTGGATTTGTTACATGTGGAAATTAGCTATGGTGCTGTAGGAAGACCTGTATATCGATATCGCTGTAATCGTAACCGATAATTGAAAATGATGCATTTGAGAAGGGAGACTATATATGGCAAAAGTAAATTATAAAAGAAGTATTTGGCTAGTGATCGTTATCGCGTTAGTGATGACAACTTTATATATAAAGTTCTTCCAAGATTCCAATGAGCAGATTCCTCCCAAACACAATCTTGAAAAGACTGGTGCTGGAGCTGTAATCGATTTTACAGATGCGACTAAAAAAATACATATTGCTGTTGACTCGGTTTTAGCGAAGAATGGATTCTCCGTAGGAGAAACGAAGGAGATCACAAAAGAAGTTCCACGAAAAAATATTGAAGGAACCATTCGTTGGCATACAAGGCAATTGTTAATAACAGTCCCGGCAGAGGCATCAGCTGAATCGATAAAAGAGATTTTTAAATCCGCAGTACATAATGCGGATGGTCAAGTCTTTTCTTCTCAGCCGGATACTTACCAAGGAGTAGCTGTGGTTCGAATTGATATTGGCTTAAAAGATCAATTAGCAAAAGAAGATGTTACGATCATCAGTGATCGAGTATATCTGACCCAAGGGAAGCCAATTAGTCCAAAGACTGCAAATAAAATAGACACCAAATATGATGGAAGCATCAAAGGAAAAATAGCGATCATCATTGATGACTTTGGCTATAATAAAGAATCAATTGCTGCTTTTGCTGCGTTGAATCGTCCGATTACTTTTGCTGTAATACCCTATCGTCCATTTAGTAATGAGGCTGCAGCGATAGGCTTAAGTTCGGGGAACCAAGTTATTTTGCATTTGCCGATGGAACCATTATCACAAAGTGCACAATCGGAAGAGTTGATGGTTGCCGTCAATATGAGTGATGAAGAAATCCAAAACATGGTGAAACAAGCAATTCAATCGGTACCTGGAATCATTGGGGTTAATAATCACCAAGGATCGAGAGCTACAGCAGATCGACGGGTGATGAAGGATGTACTTGCCGTTTTGAAGGAAAATCATTTATTTTTTGTTGATAGTCGTACCAATAGTCAATCAATAGCAGCTGAGATCGCGAGGCAAATGGGAATAAAGACAGGAGAAAATGAATTATTTCTTGACAATACAGACGAGGTAGGTGCTGTTAAAGCCAAATTACGAACGGCTCAAGAGATGGCAATCAAACATGGTACAGTAACCGTTATCGGACATGCCCGGATGAATACTGCTATAGCAGTGAAGGAAATGATACCGGAATTTGAATCTCAAGGGATACATTTGGTTTTTGTTTCTCAATTTTTGCAATGAGGAAATTCATACGAACTTTATAAGATCTGTTATAAATACCCAAAAGAAAAAAGCTTGCTAATTTAGAATGACCATGTTATTATTTAGTCAAGCACCATCCTTACAAGTGACTTAGGTAATGCAAAGAGTATTGGAATCCAAATTCCCAGTCTTAGCAGTTAGTTAGTCGGTTTGAGGTAGAGTGTTTTTTGTTTTAAAATTTCTAAGTATGTAAGATAAGATTTGTAAGAGTTGATTTCTATATGGTAAGGTTAATAAATGAGTAGTTCGTCCTGAAAGGTTGATGTTGAGGTTTGTCTTTAAGTGAAATAGAATGTAAGGATGGTTGCTTTTTGAGAGAAGGTTAAAAACCTTCTCTCTTTATTTTTTTAGAGATATTTCTGGGTTGTGACAGAGTTAAATAAAAACGCTTATCAAAGAGGATTCTCGCTGGTAGGCGGTTTTCTTATAAAATCGGAAGAAGCTAATATTAGCCACAATTTTCATAAAATTATTGGCACAAATACAATATGAATGCTTGACAGTTATACCTGATTTCAGGTAATATATATGCAAGCACGATAATGATAATTGGTATCATTTCATGAAAGGGAGAGAACAATATGAGCAAGGTTCTGAGTGAGTTTTTGCCAGGAGAAAAGGGGACTGTAAAAAAAGTAACAGGCAATAGTATGATTAAAAGACGTATTATTGATATGGGTGTTGTAGCAGGTGCTGTAATCGAAGTGCAGAAATATGCACCTTTGGGAGATCCTATGGAAGTCAAAGTAAAAGGCTTTAATCTTTCTTTACGAAAGAAAGAAGCTGAAATGATAGAAATGGAAACGGCTTAAGTAAAGGGAGAGATTTCAACATGCCATTGGTATTTGCTAGAGTAGGTCAAAAATGTATAATTAGAAAATTTTCCTGTTCTTGTGACATACGTATGCGCATGGTGAACATGGGGCTTTTCCCCGGATGTCCCATAGAAATATTGAATTCGATGAATGGAACCCTGCTGCTGAAAGTAGGTAGTGCTAGGGTAATGTTAGAAAAATGTTTAGCTCATCAAATTCACGTGAGCTAATATATATCTTATAGGTGATAATGAGAATTAATTCCTAATAGTTTAGTGTTTGATTGAAAGGGGCATGAGGATGACAAGAAAAAAAATAACAGCTGCGTTAGTTGGCAATCCAAATTCAGGTAAAACGACGATTTTTAATAATGTGACTGGAGGACGCCAGCATGTAGGTAATTATCCTGGCGTTACGGTTGAGAAAAAAGAAGGCTATAAAAACTTAGGCGATAAAGAATTTGCAATTATAGATTTACCAGGAACTTATAGCTTAACTGCATATTCACAAGAAGAAGTTGTAACGCGTAATTTTATTGTAAATGATAAGCCCGATGTGGTAATTGATATTCTGGATGCATCAAATTTGGAAAGAAATTTGTATTTAACCATACAACTTTTAGAACTGGAGCATCCTTTATTATTAGCATTAAACATGGTGGATGTAGCTGAAGATTTAGGTGTAAAAATTAATGATTCTAAACTTTCCCAGTGTTTGAACGGTGCTCCCGTTGTACGTACGATAGGTGTACGTAATGAAGGAACCGATGCAATGCTGCTGGCTGCTGCAGAAGCCAGTGACAACAAACAAAGTAATGGTTTTAAGCTTGACTATGGAAGTGATGTTGAAGAGGCGATTAAAAAGTTAGAACCTTTATTGGTAGCCTTACATAATGAAATCAAATTTCCTGTACGTTGGTTAGCTTTAAAACTGTTAGAAAATGATGTGAATATAGAAAAATCTCTTGCTAAGTTATCGAGCTCTGATTCTGTTATCAATGAATGTGATAAAATCAGGATTGAATTAAGTCATAAAATAGGTGAAGATGTTGAATTGTTTGTTGCTGGTCAACGTTATCAATTTGTAGGAAAGGTATACCTACAGATTGCAGATGTCAGAGATGCACATGCGATAACAACTTCAGATAAAATCGACAAAGTTCTAACAAACCGATTGTTTGGATTGCCAATCTTTTTTGGTTTGATGTGGGTTGTTTTTAATTTAGTATTTACCATTGGTGATATTCCTTCCGGGTGGATTGAAGACGCATTTGGCAAGCTTGGCGAATTTATAGGAAGTGTTATGTCAGATGGTCCTTTAAAATCCTTGGTTGTTGATGGTATCATCGGAGGTGTAGGCGGAGTTCTTACTTTCATACCAGGCATTATACTACTGTTTTTAGCGATTTCCATATTGGAAGATACGGGATATATGGCTAGAGCAGCTTTCATTATGGATAGAATGATGCGCAAGTTCGGTTTACATGGTAAGTCCTTTATCCCTTTATTGCTAGGATTTGGTTGTAGTGTACCAGCAATTATGGGTTCTAGGATGTTAGAGAATCCTAGAGATCGAATGATTACCATATTGGTTTCCCCTCTTATGAGCTGCAGTGCAAAGTTACCGGTATATACCGTTTTAATAGCTGCTTTTTTTGATCCGAGTGTTGCTGGTAATGTATTATTTTCAATTTACATTTTAGGAATTGTACTGTTGATGATTATGGCGAGTATTTATCGTAAAACCTTATTCAAAGGCGAAAGTGAACCTTTCGTTATGGAATTACCTCCATACCGTGTACCTACGCTTAAAAGTATAATCCTTCATATGTGGGAACGTAGTTCTTTGTATTTGAAAAAAGCAGGAACGATAATTTTAGCAGCTTCTATATTAATGTGGTTCTTGACTAATTATCCTAGTGAGGTAGAATATAGTAAAGACTATGATGCTTTAACAGTACAAGCTGAAGAAACATATACTCGACAAGTTAGCGAAGATGTATTAGCACCACTAAATATTGAAGATATTGAACAAAATGAACAACTTACAGCTTTAGTTGGTGAAATTCAGGATGTTAATACGGAATTTGACGAAGCTACAGCAGAATTAGGAGAAGATAGTGCAGAGTATGCTGAGTTTGAAACTGCAAAAACAGAAAAAATGCAGCAAATTGAAACCGATAACCCAGAACTATATGCCAGTGCTGCAAAATATGTTGAGCTTACTGCTTCTTTGGAAGAAGAAAAGACTCATTTGGAAAATGAACAAACGGGTGAAAAGCTTGAAAAAAGTTATTCGGGGCAATTGGGTAAATTTGTTGAACCTGTCATACAGCCTCTTGGCTTTGACTGGCGAGTTGGTGTTAGTCTTGTTGCCGGTGTCACAGCTAAGGAAGTAGTGCTAAGTACGATGGGAACAATTTATAGCTTGGGAGAGACAGATGAAAATTCTAAATCTCTAAAACATGCACTAGCACAAGATCCTAATTTAAATCCGCTAGTCGCTTACAGTCTAATGGTATTTGTACTAATCTACTCTCCATGTTTAGCTGCTCTTGCAGTAATGAAGAGAGAAACCAATTCATGGAAATGGCCAGCATTTAGCTTGCTTTATGGGACAGCTTTGGCTTGGGTTGTGACATTTATCGTATACCAAGGTGGTAAATTATTAGGCTTTGGTAGTTAGTTTAACAATTAGTATTGGTTTGTTGGTTTGCACTGGTTCACTTAGTGCAAACCCAAACCTTATCAATATAATCTTAGTTTAAGTGATGCTAAAAAGGAGGAATTTGAGATGGAAAACCTGATACTATACAGCATTGGTGCAGTGGCATTAGGTTATTTTGCTCTAACAGTGTGGAAAAAAGTAACTGGAAAAGGAGGAGCATGTTGTAGTTCAGAGAGTTGTAATGACTGCGGATGTACAGATAAGAAAGATGATGATAAATAGGCTAAGTGGATGAAGATAGCTTTAGGCTAACTTTATTTTTTAAACAATTAATGAGAATGATAATCAATAACGGGTAGTCGATAATAAATAAAATGAAGAGGGGATATTAATATGTCTATTGTTGTAATTGGAGCCGATTATTTAGGAATTATTGAAAAGAATCTGTATTCGCTAGGGGTAACTAAATTGACGCATATTGATGGAAGGCGAGTCTCAAATCAAAATAAAATCAGCATCCCTAAGAAAACCCAGTTTGTATTAGTATTAACTGATTATGTGAATCATAATACTGCTAAAATGGTAAAAGCCGTCGCTAAAGCGCAGGATGTACCGTTGGTGTTTGCCAAACGTTCTTGGGGGTCTGTTGAAGAAAAGTTAGTTTCTGCAGGTGTAATGAATTAATCAGTATTATTATTTTTACAAGGTGGAATGGATATGTGTTGGAAAGAATTTTTGCAAGTTCAAGGTAGTAAGAATGATGCTGACTTTTTCTTTAAGTGGCTGGCTGTGGAATTAGCCCCGACAATTTATGGTGAAAAACCAGGTACATTGCTTAATCTAATGGATTCCTCCAAAATTTTTATGAAGACAATGTGGCTTCAATATGGTGAAGCGTTATTAGCAAATAGTAATGTGGAGTGGCTGGTACTTAAAAATGAGCCCCATAGCATGAAAATACTTTTTTATCGTGTTGATTTATTAAACAGTTATGTTAATGATGAAGAAAATCGACGCTTTTTAGAAGGATTCGGTTATCATACAAGCATGAGTTTAGAAGATCTTTTGCTATATTTTAAAGGGCGTTTTCAATCCATGTGCCCTCACGAAATGGGAATTCTATTGGGAATACCTTTAAAAGATGTTATGGGATTTATGGGCACGGGTAAAGAAGGTCATACCTGTCAGGGGATGTGGAAAGTATATGGTGATCCTGAAACCTCACTAAGTATCATGCAGCGGATGGAAGAGATGAAAAGTCAAGTTGCTGATTGGATGATGCAAGGTTACAAAGTGACTGATGTGTTGTGCGGTCCTTGTTCGCAAACTGCTTAAATCTCTTTCTCATTCCCCAGCTTAGTGAAAGATATATAATAAAAGGAGTTTTTGACATAAAAAATATTTTTATCTTTACATTATAGTAAGAATAAAGTTATAATCTGTAAGTCGATATTAGGGCTTTATTCTTACTATAAATTGAGGTTTGTATTTAATAATGATGATGCTATGTGAAAAGAAATCAGCGATAAAAGCTGGTTTTTTATTGGTTTTAGTCTTTTTAGGTTTATTATTTGTACATGTTGTAGGAGTCAGTCGCCTGACGCCTGAATCGATTCGTAATGTAGTAGTATCTTTTGGTTGGTGGGGACCTGTAATGTACGTTTTTATGTATAGTATCAGACCCTTGCTTTTATTTCCTGCCATTGTCCTCACGTTGGCTGGCGGCTTGGCTTTTGGCCCTTGGTGGGGTACTTTTTATGTTGTAGTTGGTGGAGTAATAGGTGCATGTTTGTGCTTTGTAATAGCTCGCTTATTAGGGCGTAAAAAAATGCAAAAATACCTAAGTAAATTTTCGCACTTACAGCTATTTGAGAGCAAGATGGCGGCTAATGGCTTTCGTACCATGCTATTTATGCGAATCGTACCTATTTTCCCTTATGATCCAGTCAGTTACTTAGCTGGATTATCTAAAATTCGCTTTCGTGACTATGTCTCGGCCACTACCCTTGGGATGATTCCTGGTGCCTTTGCCTATAATGTTTTAGGATATTCTCTTTTGGATATATTTTCTTCCACCTTTTTATTTGGAATTGCCTTGGTAGCTCTTGTTTTTTTTACTCCGCTGGCCTATCATTTACTTAATAAAAATAGAAGGGTTTGACTTTTGGGCAAGCCCTTCTATTTTTATTAATAACTTGCTATTCAATTATCAATAAATAAGGTAAAATATAAAGTGGAAAAATTGTAGCAGTATAAGAAATAGCACTGGAGGACTTATCATGACAGAACTTTCTAAACCGACTTATGTTGTCGGGCATCGCAATCCAGATACAGATTCCATATGCTCGGCAATTGGTTATGCTTATTTTCAGCAAGTTAGAGGGGTAAATGCTGTAGCGGCCAGAGTTGGAAAAATAAATAGCGAAACAAAGTTTGTTTTAGAAACGCTAGGGTTTACCCCGCCGGAACTGATTACGGATTTATATCCAAGAGTAAAGGATATTATGCAGTCAGAAGTAGTAACGGCGGGTCCTAAAGATACATTGCGGGACTTAGGACGCATTATGAGACAACATAAGGTGAAATCAGTGCCTGTTGTAGATGAAAAGCGTTTCATGACGGGCGTTGTAACCGTAGGTGATTTAGCGAATTTATATTTTGATGAATTGCAAATGCAGGATTTAAGCCAAGCAGGTGTAGATTTTGCTGGTGTGTTAAAGGCTTTAGAAGGTAAATTACTCTGTGGAGATAACTTAGAACGTAAAGTAGCAGGTAGAGTGCATATTGCAGCTGGAAGCCACAGTTTAATACAAAAATTTGTTAGTGCGAATGATATTGTATTGGTAGGGGACCGCAAGAATGCACAATTAACCTGTTTAGATTGTAGTATTTCCTGCCTGGTAGTTACAGGCAATGTTAAGGTGGATGAAGAAGTAATTCAAAAAGCAGCCGGATTAGGTATTTTGGTTATTGCATCGGCTCATGATACCTACACTTGTGCCCGTTTAATAAACCAAAGTATTCCGTTAGAAATGGTCATGCGCAAAGAAGTAATTACCTTTAAACCTACTGATTTAGTCACCGATATTAAAAAAATAGTTGCTGATACTAATTATCGAGTATATCCAGTTGTAGAAAATGGAAAATTAGTCGGAGCTATTCATCGTGATAAATTAATTGTGCAGGAGCGGACAAAAGTAATTCTTGTAGATCATAATGAAAGCGGGCAGGCCGTTGAAGGAATTGAAGAAGCCCAAATCATAGAGATCATTGACCATCACCGCTTAGGCGGCCTGCAAACGAGTGAACCGATCTTTATCCGACATGAGCCTGTTGGCTGCACGGCTACGATTGTTGCTAACATGTACTGGCATCGTAATATAACCATACCGCAAAATATTGCAGGTCTATTATTAGCGGCTATTTTATCTGATACGGTTCTATTTAAGTCACCAACCTGCACTGAGAAGGATCAAAGGACTGCTCGTCAATTAGCAGAACTTGCTCAATTAGATGTTTTTGAGTTTGGGATGAGTATATTAAAAGCAGGAGCTAGTATTAAGGGCATGTCAACGGCTGATATTATTGCCAATGACATTAAGGAATTTCAGATTGGCGATTATCGGATGACGATTGGACAAATATCTGTTATGGATGCTGATGAAGTTCTATCGATAAAAGAAGAATTGCAGCAGAGTATGGAAGCACTGCGTCAGAAGGAAAACTATGATATGGTTTTATTAATGGTTACAGATATTTTGAATGAAGGCACTCATTTAGTATACATTGGGCAGCCTGTTAGTTTGTTAAAGCAAGCCTTTGGCAGCGAGGGTAAGGATCGAGTTTTGTATCTCCCGGGTGTTATGTCGCGAAAGAAGCAGATTATTCCACCCATGTCAGAAGCCGCAAGAATATAGCTCAACGGTTTGGCTATAAATAGATTATAGAAGAGCTTAATATGCTCTATATAATCTATTTTTTTTATAATTAACAGGAACTATTGTAATTTTGCCGAATTAATTAAGGTTATTAAAAACTCAAAAGTTGTGTTACTACGGAGGAAATTATGCAAAATATTATCGCTGGCTTAAATCCCATGCAAAGGGAAGCAGTTTTACATACCAATGGACCGCTACTCATTATGGCGGGTGCAGGATCTGGTAAGACCAAGGTATTAACTTGTCGCATTGCCTATCTTTTGGAACAAGGTGTAGCACCTTATAATATTTTAGCCATCACTTTTACGAATAAAGCTGCTGCAGAAATGAAAGAGCGCGTGCATACTATGGTCGGTGCTCAATCCAAAGATATTTGGCTTAGTACGTTTCATGCTTTTTGTGCTAAATTTCTGCGTATGGAGATTAGCGGAATGGCTGGTTATAAAAGTAATTTTGTAATTTATGATACATCCGATACCCAGTCTCTCGTTAAGAGTTGTTTAAAACAATTAAATCTGGATGATAAGCAGTTTCAGCCAAGCAGTGTTCTAGCTACCATATCCAATGCTAAGAATGCCTTACAAGATGAACAGCAATTCACATCCTTATCCAGTAATTTTCATGAACAAAAAATAGCAGAGATTTACCAGTTATACCAACAGAAATTGCGTACTAACAATGCATTGGATTTTGATGATCTGCTCATGCTGTCGGTGAGACTCTTACAGAATAATGAAGAGGTTTTGGCAAAATACCAACGTAAATTCCACTATATTATGATTGATGAATACCAAGATACAAACAGGGCCCAATACTTGTTGGCAGGTATGCTGGCGGATAAGCATCGCAATCTTTGTGTTGTAGGTGATGCGGATCAGAGTATCTATGGCTGGCGGGGAGCGGATATTCGTAATATTTTAGATTTTGAAAAAGATTATCCAGAAGCCAAGATGATTACCTTAGAGCAAAATTATCGTTCGACTCAAGTGATTTTAGATGCTGCTAACGCTGTAATTGAGCACAATAGCTCCCGGAAGCCGAAGGAATTGTGGACGCAAAATCCTCAAGGTGAACTGATTACTCACTATTTAGCTCACCATGAGAAGGATGAAGCCCAGTTCATTGGGGATACTATTACTAAGCTAAATACAGTGTATCGTACGTCTTATGGTGACGTTGCAATATTATATCGCACCAATACCCAGTCTAGGGCTATTGAAGAAGCTTTCATGCAGGCTGGTATTCCTTATGTGATTGTAGGCGGGTTAAAATTTTATGATCGTAAAGAAATCAAAGATATCTTAGCTTATTTGCGGGTTATTTTTAATCCGGCAGATAGTGTCAGTCTTTTGCGAATTATCAACGTGCCCAGGAGGGGACTTGGAGATACTACGATTAGCCGCTTAACAGCTTATGCTGCAGAGAATAATATGACATTGTTTGATGTGGTGAGTAATCCTGAATTAGTACCAGGACTTACTGCAAGAGCAAAAGCTCCGTTAGAATTTTTGGCGGAACTGATTTTTAACTTAATGGCTCAAGTACATTCTTTGTCTGTTGTAGAATTAGTGAACAAAGTAATGCATGACTCTGGTTATGTAGAGGAGTTGCAAAAGAGTACGGATTTGCAAGATGAAAATAGGCTGGACAATTTAAAAGAGTTTCTAAGTGTTGCAAAGGAGTTTGCCAAGAGTGACGGGGAAGAAACCTTAGAACGGTTCTTAGAGCAGGTTGCTTTGGTAGCTGACATTGATAATGCTGAAATATCAGAAGCCCGTGTTACACTTATGACACTGCACTCTGCAAAAGGATTGGAATTTCCAGTTGTTTTTATGGCTGGTATGGAAGAAGGGCTTTTCCCTCATTCACGCACATTAATGAATGAAGAAGAAATTGAAGAAGAACGGCGAATTTGCTATGTAGGTATTACAAGAGCCCGCCGCAAATTATATATGACCAATGCCCGCATGCGCACCATTTATGGCAGGACGCAAATGTTTCCTTTATCCCGGTTCTTGAGCGAAATTCCGAGTGCCATGGTGGAAAAATATTCAGGCAGGCAAAATCATTATGGTTTTGCCAGTAATGGAAGTAAGGCGACCATCAATCCGCCTGCTTCGACCTCATCCGTTGTACAAAGTCCCTTACGAGCTCCTATTATGAAAGCTCATCCTCAAAAAGGGCAAAGCAGTGGTGCTTGGAAAGTCGCTGATAAGGCTCAGCATACAAAGTGGGGAATTGGTACTGTAATTGAAGTGAAGGGGAGTGGAGACAGCCAGGAACTTAAAATTGCGTTTCCTGGCCTTGGCATCAAACTTGTCGTTGCGAATATGGCGCCGATTACCAAAGTGTAATAGAGAAGGAATATTAAGCCTTAGGCTGCGTGTTAGAGCAGCTTGGTATAAAAAGATACTTTTATGACAATATAAGAAAGCTGCAGTCTATGCTGCAGCTTTCCTGATTCTAATTTGGGAGTGATCAAAGTCGTGGAAAAAAAGCTAGATGATATACAGGAAATTCAAAACAAAATCATCCAGTTGCGTGAACAACTCCATTATCATAACTATCGTTACTATGTTCTTGATGATCCTGAAATTGGGGACCGAGAATTTGATCTGTTAATGCGTAGTTTAATCGAGCTGGAATCATCCTATCCCCAGTTGATCACGGCGGATTCTCCTACCCAGCGAGTGGGTGGTATGGTTGCAGGCGGTTTTAAGCGTGTAAATCATGCTACACCCATGCGTAGTTTAGGAAATTGCTTTTCTGCAGATGAATTACTGGCTTTTCATAATCGAGTGCAAAGTGGTCTGGGAGAAGAGCAGGGTATTGAATATGTAGTGGAGCTAAAGATTGATGGCTTAGCAATTAATTTAACTTATGAAAATGGTCATCTAGTGAGTGGTGTTACCCGGGGCGATGGTACCCAGGGAGAAGATGTGACTACGAATATTCGAACCATTAAATCAATACCTTTAATGCTGCGTGGTGATCATGTTGGGATTCCTTCTTTTCTAGAGGTCCGTGGTGAAATATATATGCCCAGTAAGGAATTTGAGCGTTTAAATCATGAACGAGAAGAAGCAGGCGAAGCATTATTAGCAAATCCGCGTAATGCTGCTGCAGGGTCCTTGCGTCAGCTTGACCCTAAGGTGACAGCCAATCGAGCCTTAGATATCTTTGTCTACGGCGTTGGTACTTATACAGGTATTGAATTAACTACACATGGACAAGTGCTAGGATATCTCAATCAACTAGGACTAAAAATCAACCCTCATTATAAGATATTTAATCAGATCGAAGATGTGATTGCCTACTGTACGGGTTTTGCTGAAAAGCGTCATGAACTTCCTTACGAGATTGATGGGATGGTCATAAAGGTAAATGATTTAAGCAGTCAGCAAATCTTAGGTTATACAGCTAAAGATCCGAGATGGGCGATTGCTTATAAATTTCCAGCGGAGCAAGCGATTACTGTGGTAGAAGATATTTTTGTAGGGCTTGGACGGACGGGAGTATTGACGCCAACAGCAATTCTTCGCCCTGTAAGAGTAGCGGGTTCCACCATTAGCCGAGCGACCTTACATAACCAGGATTATATAGAAGAAAAAGATATTCGTATTGGAGATACGGTAATTATTCATAAGGCAGGAGAAGTCATTCCGAAAGTTGTTTCAGTGGTAATGGAGAAACGTACTGGAGCACAGATCCCCTTTGTTATGCCAGAGGAATGTCCTGAATGCAAAGGCAAAGTAATAAGGCAAGAGGGGGAGTCTGCTCACAAGTGTACAAACCCCCACTGTCCTGCACTTTTTCGAGAAGGCTTGATTCACTTTGTATCTCGTGATGCTATGAATATTGATGGCTTGGGTCCAGCGGTATTAAATGCCTTAGTAGATACTGGTCTTGTTAAAGATGTGGCAGACTTGTATCAATTAGAAATGGAACAAGTCCTTACAGTACCCCGAATGGGTAAAAAGTCAGCAGAAAATCTGCTGACTGCTATTGAAAACAGCAAACAGGCAGGATTGTCCAGATTATTATTTGCTTTAGGCATTCGTCACGTTGGTGTAAAAGCTGCCGGAATCGTAGCACGGCGTTATGGTAATATGGAGGATTTAAAGCAAGCTTCAGTAGAAGAACTGCTGGAACTAGATGAAGTAGGTACTAAAATTGCAGAAAGCATTGTTGCGTATTTTGCTGCTGAAGAAAATTTAGAGCTGGTTGCTAGACTTGAAACTGCTGGCTTAAACATGATAGAAGAAAAACAAACAATTACGGAAAATCAGCTTTTTTCAGGGAAAACGTTTGTATTAACAGGAACCTTAGAAAAAATGAGTCGCAATCAGGCATCTGACATCATTCAAAAATTAGGCGGTAAAGTATCCGGCTCAGTTAGTAAAAAAACGAATTATGTGGTTGCTGGCGCAGAAGCAGGCAGTAAGCTTGATAAGGCTCAGCAGTTAGGGGTAGAAGTGCTAGAGGAAGAAGATTTTCTAAGAATGGTTGGGGATGGCAAATAAATTAAGAATAGTGAAAAGGAATATTAGGACTTATTGGAGAATTGCATTAGAATAAAAGTACGTAATTTGTTCCAATGATTTTTCAAGTGAAAAGGAGTCAAAGAATATGCCTATAAAAATCCCCAATAATTTGCCAGCTGTAAATATTCTTGAGAAAGAAAATATTTTTACAATGGATGAGGATCGTGCCTATGCGCAAGATATACGTCCACTTCGAATATTACTATTAAATTTGATGCCGACGAAAATTGTTACAGAGACACAATTACTCCGGTTATTGGGGAATTCACCCCTACAGGTAGAATTTGATTTCATCTACACAGCAACCTATGAACCTAAAAATACACCTCATGAACATCTCGTTAAATTCTATGAAACTTTTGCTGACGTGAAAGATCGTAAGTATGATGGCATGATCATTACTGGCGCGCCAGTGGAAAAAATGCCTTATGAGGAAGTTGTCTACTGGAATGAGTTGTGTGAAATTATGGATTGGAGTAGAAAGAATGTTTATTCTACCTTGCATATTTGCTGGGGAGCTCAAGCTGCTTTGTATCATTATTATGGTATTCCTAAACATGACTTACCTCAAAAATTATTTGGTGTGTTTCCTCACACTGTAAATATGAAAGAAAAAATGTTATTTCGGGGCTTTGATGAAGTTTTTTATGTTCCTCATTCCAGACATACAGATATAAAAAAAGAAGATGTGGAGAAGGTGCCCCAATTATCCATCCTGTCTGAGTCAGAAGAGGCGGGTGTTTATGCAGTCATTGACAAAACCTATCGGCATTTATTTATTACGGGTCATGCTGAATATGATGTATTAACTCTTAAAACAGAATATGATCGTGATGTGGCAGAAGGGTTGCCTATTAATATTCCAGTCAATTATTATCCCAATGATGATCCTCAAAAAACACCAATCGTGCGTTGGCGCAGTGCAGCCAATTTACTGTTTTCCAATTGGCTTAATTATTATGTATATCAAGGAACTCCTTTTGATTTGAATCGCTTAAGTGAAGATGAATTGCGTGGTATTGATGGGGATGGGATTTAACTAAAATCCTTTCTACATATTTGTCCGCTGCGAACTAATGAGAAAAACTAGAGGCTATATTCCATTCATAATGGAATATAGCCTCTAGTTTTCAGTATGAGTCATTATGGTATGACTACTACCGTATTCTTATTTAATAATCGTTATTGTACCTTCTTTGCGCGGTGCAGGAGTTGGTATTTCGCCAGCATTGTAGCCAAATGCTCCGGAAGCAACGGGTGTGCTTTTTGTTGACCTTTTTTCAGGATCATTCAATGAAAATCAGTAGTTAAGAGGTAAAAGAACCCTTAGACTAAAAAATTCTATAGTAATAATGTTTGCAAGGAATTGCATATCTATAATATAGATTTCATCTATTCGAAAGCCTCTAAGAAATTGTTTCTAAATATCTTTTACTACTGTAGGATAGTCTCTCGGAAAGTGCCATTTAGGACGGAAAAGATGAGCGCATAACTAAGGCTTCAACCTGCTACTTAATCCACGCTTTATGCTCATTTGCTAGTTTACGGCTATATATGGTTTTTCTCCGAGAGTACGCTTGTAAATTAAGGGGAGGGGCAATTTTATGAAAAGTTTTGACTTTGCAAGTCTTATACAACAAGACCGGGAAGCAAAGACGCATCGACAGTTTGATGGTGTGCTTCTTGATTATCTGGCAATCATTAAGGAAAATCCTAAGGTAGTCATGCTGGCGCATCAGCGCATGTATGATTTGCTGATTGCTGCTGGCGTAGAAACAGTAAAAACGGAAGAGCATCCACGTTTAAAACGAATCTATGGCAATGATCTATTAAAGCGCTACACATATTTTAAAAATGATTTTTATGGCATCGATAAGACACTCATGAAAATTATGCGTTATTTTCATTCTGCAGCGATGAAAGGAGAAGAATCTAGGCAAGTCCTCTATTTTGTTGGGCCTGTCGGTGCGGGCAAGTCTTCTATAATGGAAGCCTTGAAGCGAATGCTGGAAATGAGCCATTCTATTTATATCATAAAGGATTGTCCAATGCGGGAAGAGCCGCTTCACTTGATTCCGAAACACCTTCGTCCCAAATTTGAAGAGCTGTTAGGTGTAAAAATTGAAGGTGATCTTTGCCCTGTTTGCCGCTATCGTTTAAAAAATGAATACCACGGTGAGTTTGAGCGCTTTCCAGTAGAAACTGCAGAGTTTTCCATTCGGTCCCGTAAAGGGATAGGTACAGTACCTCCAGTTGACCCCAATAATCAAGATACTTCCGTGTTGATTGGATCTGTTGATATTTCTAAAATGGATTTATATCCTGAAGATGATCCTAGAGTATTGTCATTAAACGGAGCTTTCAATGTAGGAAATCGGGGATTGGTTGAGTTTATTGAAGTCTTTAAGAATGATGTGGAATATTTGCATACGATGATTACCGCTACTCAAGAAAAGTCCATACCGTCGCCAGGCAAGGGCTCTATGATTTATTTTGATGGCATCATTTTAGCTCACTCGAATGAAGCGGAATGGAATAAATTTAAATCTGATCATACGAATGAAGCGATTTTAGACAGAATTGTTAAAGTTGAAGTTCCCTATTGCCTGGAGCTGGATGAAGAAGTAAAGATTTATCAGAAAATTTTAAGAAGCAGCAGTTTCGATGCTCATATTGCACCTCATACGATTGAAATGGCATCCATGTTTGCCATTTTAACTCGATTGAGTCCGTCAGCCAAAGTAGACCCATTAACAAAATTGAAACTATATAATGGCGAGGAAATTGTAGAAAAAGGTTCTACAAAGAAAATTGATATTTTTGAACTCAGGGATGAAGCGCAGCGAGAAGGTATGACGGGGATTTCTACTCGCTTCATTATGAAGGCTGTAGATGTTGCCCTATCGGAATCAGAAAATAATTGTATTAACCCCATTAGTATTTTAGATACTTTAACTAAAGCAGTTAAGGAATTGGCCATTGCTGAAGATGATAAAAAACGGTATTTAGTTTTTTTACAAGATACCATTAAAAAAGAGTATCATAAGATTCTGGAGAAAGAAATTACACGAGCCTTTATACATGGATATAGTGAACAAGCGGAAAGCTTATTTAATAACTATTTGGATCATGCGGAGGCTTTTGCTAATTCAACTAAGATAAAAGATAAGAATACAGGCGAGGAGCTAGAACCTGATCTTAAGTTTCTTCAGTCAATCGAAGAACAGGTTGGTATTTATAGTACTGCGGCACCTGGTTTTCGTCAGGACGTGACTGCTTATATGTTCTCCGTCTTGCGTAATGGCGGCAAAATTGATTATCAGTGTTATGAACCGTTAAAAGAGGCCATTGAAAAGAAATTAACGGTAGCCGTTAAAGAAATTTCACGTATTATTACGAAGGCGAGAGTACGGGATAAAGAACAAGATACCAAATATAATGTTATGGGTGAGGAATTAAAAGCGAATGGTTATTGTGACCATTGTTGTAATGTCATCTTGAAATATGCGGCCAATAATCTTTGGAAGGACTAAGGGGTTGGTAGGAGGGAGATGACAAGTAGTGGCTATCTTTAAGGATGGGAATACGAATAGTTCAGATCGTTCGGCATGGGACCGCAAAAGACATCGTCAACTAGTGGAAGAAAGCATAAAAAAGAATTTAGGTGATATTATTGCCGAGGAAAGTATTATTGGGCAAAGCAAGGATAAAAAAATAAAAATTCCCATAAGAGGAATTAAAGAATATCAATTCATTTACGGAAAGAATGCCGGTGGCACAGGTTCTGGGGAAGGGCAGGAAGCAAAGGGGCAGGTTATTGGCAAGGCGAATGGTCAGCCAGGGCAGCAGCCAGGACAGGGGCAAGCTGGTAATAATCCCGGTGAAGACGTTTACGAGACAGAAATAACCATAGAGGAACTTACTAGTTATCTTTTCGATGATTTACAATTACCGGATATGGAAAGGAAAAAGTTCGCGCAAATCGAGTCAGAACGCAAATTTAAGCGTTCAAGCTTTCAGCGCAAAGGGATTCCACCCCATTTAAATAAGAAAAGAACGTTGGCAGAAAAAATTAAACGTCAAAAAATGGCGCAGCGGGATAAATATAATAATGAGGAAAACGAATCTCCGGAACGTATACCTTTTCATGAAAATGACTTGCGCTATTGCCGCATAAAAGAAGATACCCGCAGGCATTCCAATGCGGTAGTGATTTGTATCATGGATACATCTGGATCAATGGATCAAACCAAGAAATATTTAGCGCGCAGTTTTTATTTTTTGCTGTACCAATTTGTACGCTGGAAGTATGAACATGTTGAGGTAGCATTTATCGCTCATACGACCACTGCTCAAGAAGTGAATGAACAAGAGTTTTTCCATCGAGGCGAGACTGGAGGAACCTATATCAGCAGTGGGTATGAAAAAGCGTTAGAAATTATTGAACAGCGTTATAATCCAGCCATCTGGAATATTTATATCTTTCACTGCTCAGATGGTGATAACTGGGGTGAAGATAATGCTAAAGCTGTTGCTTTAGTGAACCAGCTTTGTACGATCAGCAATTTATTTGGGTATGGAGAAATAACAACCAGTAGCATGTATGGGAGTGCCATTAGCAAAGAATATGAAAAACAAATACACTTGGATAATTTTATTATGGTTATGATGGGCGATAAAACAGATATTTGGCCAGCATTTAAGAAGATCTTAGATACGGAATCTGCATCCGGAGGTAACAGCTGATGGCAGCCTATAGCTTAGACGAATTAGAATACTGGAATGATAAAATTGAAAAGTTAGTATGGGATGCAGGATTAGATTGTTATGAACAGCATTTTGAAATATGCAGTTATGAGGATATGTTGTGTTATGAGGCATACGTAGGTATGCCTTCCCATTATCCTCACTGGAGCTTTGGTAAGGCTTATGAAAGGCAAAAAACTTTTTATAAATACAATCTTGTTGGATTACCCTATGAAATGGTGATTAACTCCGATCCTTGCATTGCTTATTTAATGCGGGATAATACCTTGCTCATTCATATTTTGACCATGGCCCACGTATACGGGCATAATGATTTTTTTAAGAATAATCGTCTATTTAAACGGGATACACGGGCCAAGCTGGAGATGGAAATGTTTAAGGCTCATGCGAATCGTGTCAGGGAATATATACAAGATCCCAGCATCGGTCCAGATAAGGTAGAGCGTATTTTGGATGCGGCACACGGACTTAAATTTCAAACGTGCCGGCATGGCGAAAGAAAGCAAATTCCTGAGGAAGAGGAAGGAACTGTGCCAGAGCGGCTAAAAGATGATTTATTAGCATTTCTGGCAGAGAAAGGAAAGCTGGTTGAATGGGAACGTGATTTAATTCATATCGTACGGGAAGAGACTATGTACTTTATTCCCCAATTGGAAACTAAGATTATGAATGAAGGATGGGCCAGCTACTGGCATTATCAAATTTTAAATCAACTTGAGTTGCCACAGGGACTTCACTTGGAATTTTTACAACGCCATCATTTGGTGATACGTCCTCATCAAGGGCAGATTAATCCTTATTTTCTGGGCTTTAAGATGTTTGAATACTTGGATCAGCAGCCTGGCGGGCGAGAGAAGATTATGGCCATACGGTCTGAGGATCGGGATCAGTCTTTTATACGCCGTTATTTAAACCAGGAGTTGTGTGAAAAGCTGCATTTGTTCTCCTATGGCATACAAGGTGAAGATATAGTTGTAACAGAAGTTTCGAATGAAGAAGGCTGGAAAACAGTACGAGACAATTTGGCTAATGCCGTTGGCTTAGGGAGTATACCTATTATTAGACCTGTGGGGGTGGAAAATGGTACCTTACTATTAGAGCATGTTTGTGATCAACGAGAATTGGAATTAAACTATGCCCAGGAAACCGTCAAATATGTTGTTGATCTTTGGGGCGGAAAAGTTGATTTGCGAGTCAAGATCGATAATAATCCTAAAATCATTAGTTGTAGTGAAGGTAAAATAGTGAATGTACATGATTGAGAAAGACAAAGATTGCTGCAACGTCGATTCTGCGTTGCAGCAATCTTTGTCTGTAAGTGAAAGAATATAAGATGTGATGAACCACAAAGGAGTGCGCAAAATAGGAACCCTTTGTGTACTTTGCGTCTTTGTGGTTCGATTGTTGTACATTCTGATTGTCATTTCAAATTCTCATAATCCTCGCATCTTCGCGGTTTGAAATGTTTTATTTTTGAATTTCTCTTAAACATGGTATAATATAGTTTATTATGAAATTTCTTAACAATACTAAGTTTGGATGGTGAGATTGTGAAGATTACATGTAAAGATGTAGCGAATGTTGCTTTATTGTCACGACTGGAATTTTCCGAGAGTGAGCTTGAAACATTTACTGGACAGATGGATGCTATTTTAGAATATGCAGATGTTTTAAATAAGCTAAATGTTGATAATGTACAGCCTACTGCTCATGTGTTGCCGCTAAGAAATGTAATGCGGGCAGATGAAGCAAAGCCATCGCTGCCTCGGGAATTAGCATTGTCAAATGCGCCTGAACAGGAAGATGGTTATTTTAAAGTTCCTAAGATCATGGAAGGATAAGGAGGATAAGCATGGAGTTATTTAAACATACAGCGAGTCAATTGCATGAAAAATTAGTAGCAAAAGAAATATCAGCTGTAGAATTAACAAAGGCTGTGCTAGGGCGGGTTGATGCTGTCGATAAAAATGTACAAGCCTATATTACTCGAACGAGTGAGACTGCTTTGGCTCAGGCTCAGGCAGTGGATAGTAAAATTCAGCGTGGTGAGAAGGTTTCTGTGCTTGCTGGTATTCCAGGAGCTCTGAAAGATAATATATGCACCAAAGGAATAAAAACAACTTGTGCTTCAAAAATATTGGCAACTTTTGTACCTCCTTATGATGCAACCGTTGCTGAAAAATTAGCGGCAGAAGACGCTGTTATCCTTGGTAAAGCTAACATGGATGAGTTTGCTATGGGCGGTTCTACAGAAAATTCAGGATTTTTTCCTACTCACAATCCTTGGAATCTGGAAACGGTACCAGGTGGTTCTAGTGGTGGCTCGGCAGCCGCTGTTGCAGCGGGAGAAGCAATTTGGGCATTGGGGTCCGATACAGGTGGTTCGATCCGCCAACCAGCAGCCTATTGTGGTGTAGTTGGACTAAAACCCACATATGGTCGTGTATCCCGTTATGGACTGGTGGCATATGCTTCTTCCCTTGACCAAATTGGACCGATTACCCGTGATGTTACGGACAGTGCACATGTGATGAATATCATTTCCGGTTATGATGCCAAAGATTCGACTTCAATTAATACTGGTGTGCCTGATTATACAAAATCATTGGTAAACAATATTAAAGGTTTAAAGATCGGTCTTCCGAAAGAGTATTTTGTTGCTGGGATGGATGCTGAAGTAGAAAGAGCCATTAACAAGGCCATTGAACAATTAGTAGCTTTAGGTGCTGAATATAAAGAAATATCTATGCCCCATACGGAATATGCTTTGTCAGCTTACTATATGATTGCTCCGGCAGAAGCCAGTTCTAATTTGGCCCGTTATGATGGAGTGAGCTTTGGCCATCGAGTAGAAGGCAATGATATTATTGATATGTATAAGAAGACTCGCAGTGAAGCCTTTGGTGCGGAAGTAAAGCGCCGTATCATGCTTGGTACATATGCGTTGAGTTCTGGTTATTATGATGCGTATTACTTAAAAGCGTTGAAAGTTCGCACCTTGGTGAAACAGGATTTTGACAAGGCGTTTGAGCAAGTAGATGTATTGATTACACCGACGGCACCTACTACTGCTTTTAAATTGGGTGAAAAGACGAATGATCCCCTTGCCATGTACTTGCAGGATGTATGTACGATTCCTGTAAATTTGTCAGGAGTACCGGCGATTTCCATTCCATGTGGTTTTGCAGCTGGCATGCCTATTGGTATGCAAATCATCGGTAAGCCTCTGGGAGAAGAAACAATCATTCGCGCTGCCTATACATTTGAGCAGAATAATGATTACCACAAGGGCTTTGCAACCCTAGGGGAGGTTTAATCGATGGATTATGAAATAGTAATAGGGTTAGAAATTCATACAGAGCTAAAGACCAATTCAAAAATTTTCTGTGGATGCAGCACAAAATTTGGCTCAGAACAAAACACTAATGTTTGTCCAGTATGTTTGGGACTTCCTGGAGTTTTGCCAGTCATTAATGAGAAAGTAGTAGAATTTGCTATAAAAGCAGGGGTGGCTCTCAATTGTGAAATCCTGCCGTTTAGTAAGTTCGACCGTAAGAATTATTATTATCCTGATCTGCCGAAGAATTTTCAAACCTCTCAATATGACTTACCCATTGCAGTAAATGGGCATTTAGATATTGAGGTAAATGGAGAAACCAAACGTATTAATATTACGCGCATACATATGGAAGAAGATGCTGGAAAGCTGGTGCATTCAGGTGCGACGATCAGCAGTTCGGACTCTGCCTTGGTAGATTATAATCGTACAGGAGTACCATTATTAGAGATCGTTTCTGAACCAGATATTCGCTCCGCAGAAGAAGCCAGGGCGTATTTGGAAAAAGTAAAAGCCATTTTGGAATACTTAGATGTATCGGACTGCAAAATGGAAGAAGGCAGTTTGCGCTGCGATGCTAATATTTCCCTGCGGCCACATGGACAAGCTGCCCTTGGTACAAAAGCGGAAATTAAGAATCTCAATTCTTTCCGTTCCGTACAGCGTGGTATAGAGTATGAAGTGATTCGTCAGGAAGAAATACTAGACGATGGGGGAAGAGTGATTCAAGAAACACGTACTTGGGATGAAAATAAAGGGATCACTGCTTCTATGCGTAGTAAAGAACAGGCCCACGATTATCGGTACCTGCCAGAGCCTGATTTGGTGCCAATTGTGGTTGACCCAGCCAGAGTGGCCGAAATTCGTGCTAATTTGCCAGAACTGCCTGATGCTCGCAGGCAGCGTCTAATGAATGATTACGGCTTATCAGAATATGATGCTGGCATTATTACATCTAGTAAAGCGGTAGCTGATTATTTTGATCAAAGTGTGCAAAATAATGGAGATGCAAAAGTAGTAGCTAATTGGTTGATGGGGGAAGTATCTAAACACTTAAATAGTGAAGGCATAACCATTTTGGACTGCCCTGTTTCACCTAAACAATTGACTGAACTGCTTACTCTAATTGAAAAGGGAACAATTTCTAATAAAATAGCCAAAACTGTATTTGAAGAAATGTGGACCAGCCGCAAAGATGCAGAAGTGATTGTCAAAGAAAAAGGGCTGGTGCAAATTTCCGATAGTAGCGAGATTGTTGCCATTGTAGAAAGTGTAATCGCAGCAAACCCTCAATCCGTAGCTGATTTTAAAGCAGGTAAAGACAAGGCCATAGGATTTTTAGTCGGACAAATTATGAAACAAACAAAGGGACGAGCGAATCCGGATATGGTAAATACCTTACTGCGTGAAAGATTATAATAAGATAGAGTGAAAATAGCTTTTCTGTCGATACCAAGGCAGGAAGGCTATTTTTTGTTTAAAAATTTCCAAGCATGAAAGATGATATGGACGTGCATAATGGTATTGATATGTCTTTCTAATTTAAGAGGTAGTATTATGCTAGAAAATAAAGCCCCTTGGAATCTCAAGGATGTTTTTTCGATTCATGTATTACGATTAATGGTAGGTTTATTCTTAGTAAGAGTTTTATATCCGATGATTTTTGTGGCGACACCTTTTGTCATAGAAGTGACCGATCGATTGGTGGTATTAGCGCTGGTTTGTTTAGTAGTCCGAAGGCATAATGGCAACTTCAAAGCACTAGGACTAACCTTTCAGAATTTTAACAGAAATTTATTCTATGGAATCGTTGTTGGTTTTATATTGCTAGGTGTGAGCATCTTTAGTGAAAGAATATATACGACAGTTCTTTTTCTCACACCTAGTCAGCATCCTTTAGTTGCCCAAGTTGAAAAAGCCATTTCATGGCGTGACCTAGCCTCCCCTTTATTCCTAGCTGGGGCATTAGCACCTTTGACAGAAGAAATACTATATCGATTGTTTACTTTTTTACCCATGAAAGAAAAATGGGGATTTTGGGGAGGAGCGATTGCTAGTTCCTTCGTTTTCGCACTTATGCATTTTAATTTGTATTGGCTTAGTGAAATGATTCTGGTTGGAGTGGGCTTATCCTATCTTTATTATAAGACAGGCTCACTCATTAGTTCGATTGCTGCCCATTCGGTGCTTAATACATCTAAAATTATTATGTTGTTTTTGGGGATATCATTTGTATAAAAGGAGATGAAAGTATGCCAAAATGTCAAAACTGTGGTAATATAAAAAGTTTCGGGGCTAGTCAGATTCCTCCCGCGGGTATGTATGCGAATGGTCCTTTATCAGGTATAATCGGAGAATTTAAAACAGATCGTGAACTGATGTGGGTTCATAGTTCAGGTGCCACCAAGTCCATGATTAATGCTGCATGCCATGAACCTCAAAAATTTTTTGACATATGTGTACAATGTGGTTATCAATCTGTTTTGTGGAGTGAAGAGGGCGAGTAACCTGCTCAGAAGATGAAGGAAAGGAAAAGTTAAGAGTGTAAAAGGGGTTTTTATGGAAATAGTCGAAGTATATCTTTAAAATGTGGAAAAAGGGAGCAGATATGATGACCAAATATCCTGAGCTGCCAGTAAATAAACTTCGTTTTACTTGTGATGAAAATTTATTTCATTTTGAAACTACAGCGAGTATATCTCCTCTTGATGTAATGATTGGACAAAAGCGTGCTGTTAAAGCGGTAGAATTTGGTTTGTTTGCAAAAAATCATGGATATAATATCTTTATCTCAGGTCTGGTAGGAACTGGTAAAATTACCTATGCGAAAGCGGCTGTTGCTAAAGTTGCCAAGGAACAGGAACGTCCAGGTGATTGGTGCTATGTGAATAATTTTAAAAATAGCAGCCAGCCTATCGCTTTATTATTGCCAGCAGGAATGGGTCATGTATTTTGCAAGGATATAGAAGGTTTAATTGAAGACATAAAAACAGAAGTTGGGAAAGTTTTTAGCAGCGATGATTATGAAAGTGCTAAAAATAATACCATAAAGTCATTTCAAGAAAGACGTACGCTGATTATTGACTCTTTTAACGAAAAAGCCAGTGAGAATGGAATATTGCCTCAATGGTCAACAACTGGTTTTGTCGGCATGCCGATGAAGGATGGAAAGACGCTGACTCCTGAGGAATTTCAAAGCCTGGAAAAAGAAGAAAGAGAAGCTACTGAGAAAAAAATATTGGCCGTTCATGAAAAAGCCATGGAAGTAGTAAGGCGCATGCAGGAATTAGAAAGAGAAATGCGGGAAGAAATCCGGAAATTGGATGGTAAGGTAGGTCTGTTTGCCGCTGGCAGCATGATTGATGAAGTGCGGCAGAAATATCAGGATCATAGTGCTGTCGTAGAATATTTAGAGGCTGTAAAAGAAGATGTTGTAAAAAATATTAATGATTTTAAGAACAGCAGTGGTGATGATGACCACAGCAATCCTCTTGCCTTTTTGAAAAAGAATACCCAAGATTCTATTCGAGATAAATACAAGGTCAACTTATTGGTTGATAATCGTGAACTAAAAGGTGCCCCGGTCATTGTAGAAGCGAACCCTACTTATTATAATTTAGTAGGCCGGGTAGAATATGAAACACGTATGGGCATGGTAAGTACGGACTTTACCATGATTAAAGCGGGAGCACTGCATAAAGCAAATGGAGGATACCTCATTTTGAATGTGCGGGATGTTTTAACTAACATCGGCGCATGGGAAGCCTTAAAACGGATTTTGAAAACACAAAAATTATTTGTAGAAAATCTGAGTGAACAATATGGGATGATGGCTATGGCGTCATTGAAACCTCAGCCTGTGCCCATTAATGTAAAGGTAATCTTAATTGGTAATCCTTATTTATATTATTTAATGTATAATTATGATGAAGACTTTTGTAAACTGTTTAAAATTCACGCTGACTTTGATACGCAAATGGATAGTAATATGGACAATGTGCAAAAAATGGCTGAGTTTATTAGTTCCGCAATTGAGAGTAAAAAGCTAAAACATTTTGATCGCTCTGCAGTAGCCAGAGTTGTGGAATATTCCTGTAGATTAGCAGGGAGTCAGAAAAAGTTGACTACTCGCTTTAGCGAAGTAGTAAAAATATTATGCGAAGCGGATATTTGGGCCACCATGAATCAAAATGATATTGTAACAGGAGAACATGTCAAACAAGCGATAGAAGAAAAAAAATATCGCAGCAATAAATATGAAGAACACTTGCAGGAAATGGTTGCTGATGGTAAACTCATGATTGATACGAAAGATAAAAAAATTGGTCAAGTGAACGGCTTAGCTGTGATGGCCGTTGGAGAGCATATGTTTGGAAAACCTTCTCGTATCACTGCCAATACTTATATGGGAAAGAGCGGTATTGTTAACATCGAGCGCGAAACCAAGATGAGCGGTACAAGTCATACCAAAGGTGTGTTGATTTTAAGTGGCTATATAGGACAAAAATATGCACAGAAGTATCCTTTGGCACTTACTGCAAGTTTAACCTTTGAACAACTCTACGGTGGTATTGATGGCGATAGTGCTTCTAGTACAGAACTATATGCGTTGTTGTCGAGTCTGGCAAGTGTTCCAATTAAACAATCGATTGCTGTTACAGGGTCGGTTAACCAAAAAGGTGAAGTCCAGCCCATTGGCGGGGTTACAGAGAAAATTGAAGGGTTTTTTAGCATCTGCAAAATGAGAGGCTTGACAGGTGAACAGGGTGTTATGATTCCTCACCAGAATGTAGATGAATTAGTACTCAATGATGAAGTCATTGAAGCGGTGAAACAGGGACAATTTCACATATATACGGTAAAAACAATCGATGAAGGCATCGAATTATTAACCGATGTACCAGCGGGTGAATGTCGTGTGGATGGAACCTATCCACCTGGCAGTATTCATTATTTAGTAACTCAAAAACTAAAAGAATATACGGATAGCTTTATTACGTTAAGTAAAGCTGCAGCTGATGCAAAACATTAATAAATTCTTTATTGATAGGGTGCCTTACTGGGCACTCTTTATTTCTGAATAAAAAGCTGGATTTAAAAAACTCCTGATTGAATGGAAAGGTGATAATAAGATGGTAAAAGAAGAAAAACCAATTGTAAGAAATAATACATATACCCTGGATATTGTTAGTTTGGGACATAGTGGGGAAGGAGTCGGAAAATATGAAGGGTTTACTGTTTTCGTACCTCATGGGCTACCAGGGGAACAGGTAGAAGTTACAATTACCGAAGTGAAAAAAAGTTATGCAAAAGGCAAGTTAAAAGCAATCCTAAAACCGATAGCTGCACGCTGCCAGCCACGATGCTCCATTTATTATGATTGTGGCGGCTGTCAATTGCAGCATGTTGCTTATAATGAGCAGCTTATTTTGAAAAGGCAAACGGTGATAGACGCTGTGACTCGCATTGGGAAGATCAATGATGTGATAATTCATCCTACGATAGGCGCTGAAGATTCCTGGTATTATCGAAATAAGATGCAATTTCCTATTGGTACGGTGAATGGAAAGGTTGCAGTAGGTTGCTTTGCCCAAGGCACTCATAACATAATTAATACGGAGCATTGTTTTATTCAGCATGAGGCTAATAATCTAGTTGCCCAAGCTTTGCAAGAAATCGTCACAGAGCTTGGTATTAGTACCTATGATGAGCGTACAGGTCGGGGGATTATGCGCCATGTATTAGGACGAGTGGGTACAGCCACTGATGAAGTTATGGTAGTCTTAGTAACTGCAACTCCTGAACTGCCTCACAAAGATCGTATCATTGCTCACTTGCGCCGAAGAGTGCCCAAGTTAGTTAGTGTCATACAAAATATAAACAGCAATAAGACGAATGTAATATTAGGAAATCGGACGAAAACCTTGTGGGGAGAAAATTATATTACGGATACATTAGGCGAATTTACTTTTCATATCTCAGCTCGATCCTTCTTTCAAGTCAACACGAAGCAAGCAGAAGTGCTATACAATAAAGCTGTAGAATATGCAGGACTTTCTGGGGAAGAAACCGTAATTGACGCCTACTGCGGTACTGGAACCATCACATTATTTTTAGCTCGTCATGCAAAAAAGGTATATGGAATCGAAATTGTTGCACCTGCTATTCGTGATGCTCAGCATAATGCACAGATGAATCAAGTTTCTAATGTTGAATTTATTGTTGGCGATGCGGTAGATAGCATGCCCAAAATGTTTAAAGAAGGTATCCGTCCGCAAGTCATTGTCGTTGATCCTCCCAGAGCAGGATGCGATAAACTAGTATTGGAAACCTTTGCAGCTATGCAGGCTAAGCGTATCGTGTATGTATCTTGCAATCCATCCTCTTTAGCCAGAGACTTGGCCTTACTAGAAGAACTGGGGTATAAAACACAAGAAATTCAGCCAATTGACATGTTCTCCCATACGTACCATGTGGAGTCCATAGTCCTGTTGCAAAAGAAAAATTGTTAATGCTATTAGTTTACAAAAGACATAACGTATCGTCTTGAATGAAATTTTTATATTTATACATCACTTAAATCGAGACAATTTAAACGAGGAGATATCATTATGAAATACACAGGATCATGTCTTTGTGGCGAAATTACTTTCGAGATCGAAGGAGAGTTTGAGAGTTTCTTTCTTTGTCATTGTGAGCGCTGCCGTAAAGATACAGGCTCAGCTCATGCCGCTAATCTGTTTTCTTCTACAGCCAAGTTAAGATGGTTGTCGGGTAAAAATAAAGCAAAAACCTTTAACTTAAATTCAGATGGGCACGCGAAAAGCTTCTGCACCAATTGCGGATCGGCACTCCCCAATATTCAGTTGGATGGAAAGTTGTTGGTTGTTCCAGCAGGGTGTGTTGACAGTGATATACACATTAAGCCTCAAGGGCATATTTATTTTGCAAACAAGGCTAACTGGGATAACGACTTAGAGAAAGTACCAAAGTTCGAGCAACTCCCGAAGATTTAACTAACTGCGCACAATTCACTAAATAATTGGTGAAACATGAACTTATCCACCAAGGCTCCACCAGGTCCAACTGTCATCTTTTTTGTCTCCTCAGGCATGTGGAGTGCGTAACTCTACTAACTAGGAATATCAAGGGTTCAGGGGAATAAAAGATCAATCATGTTGGATTTGCCTACCATTTGCCAACGTATTTTTTACTTGGTAGGCAAAATATGAAGATGTAATAGTACGTATGAAACCGTCAAATAGGGCGGTTTCTTTTATGCAAAAAAAAGCAACCACGTCTTGGTGGAAACGTGGTTTGCAAGAGGAAACGGTTTGGCGGATTAGTATAGAAAAATTAACAACCAGAGGAACAATCGTTATTATCGCAACAGAAAAATAATAAGATAATAATTATAATAATAATACAGCCGGAACCGCCGAAGCCATTACGACCACCTCCAAAACCTAAACCCATAAGTATTCCTCCTTTATCGTCAATTAATATATTGTATGATAGCTAAGCAGAAGAGGTGAGTATCATGTGGTGGTATTTATTAATAAATTTGGGGTTGATCCTAGAGGATATCAGCTAATCTTATCTGCTGCCGCTCAATGGAAACCTATTCGACACGTTTTTCACACTCCGCATAAAAATTAAGGGGCCGTGTTGAAACTCTTACGCTTCAAAACGGCCCCTTTTTTAAATGTGTCTACATTTTTTATTTCAGATAAATCTTCATTTGCTCTTTTCCTTTACGACATCATCTCGTGCATTTGCCTCATATAGCCTTGATATATGCTGGGAGTGCAGCCTTAACTGTACTCTCCCTAAAAAAACAATTGACTTGGAGTTAAATCCGAGTGCTAGACTGATTTTAAAGGTGCATAAATGACGATTGAAGCAACTTAAAGGGACTCGTAATGAATCGCCGGGATTTTAAAAGTTGTTGCATCAGTAGGACTAGCTTCGACAATTTTGCCTGGTTATTTTCCCAAATCTAGTAGTCCGGTTTTACCGGATCAAAGTCAGAAAAACAGCCTTCAAGGGGGCCCTCATGGGCAGGCATTTGAAAAACGGTGATAAATCATTCGATACTGCTCTGCTGGGCTAATTCTGTAATACGAGCCCAGTTCGCATTTACGGCAGCCGCAATTTTATTTTTCCCTTCGATGTCCAAATGCAGCCCGTCAACTGCCAATTTCGAAGGAAGGATTCCATTGGTGTATTCCATATCGCGCGCCACATCGATATGTACCTGAGTCCGGATAAAATTGTTAACCAACCGTATTTGCTCCTGCCAGTCCGGAGCCGTGGATTCATTAAATACTTTTTTGATATTGTCCGGATTAATTGGCGGCAGCGTCAAAAATACAGGCCGGATATTGTTGACGAGACATTTTTCTTTCAGGACTTCAAATCTGCTATAACATTTTCCGCTGTTACTCCTCCACGTAGACTGTTTGTACCGGCCAAAATTATGAGATACTGAGGATGGAAAGGTAAAACATCCTGCTCAAATCTCTCAACCATGGTTTGACTGGTATCGCCGCTTTTCCCAAGGTTTACACTTGGAAAATCAAGATAATACTGATAGCTGTACTCCCAATCCGCTGGTGAATAGGAAACACTACCACCACCATGAGTAATGCTATCACCGAATGTCGCCACAGCAACATGCATATTGGGATTAACACTAAATTGTCCGGCATCCGAATACACCTTAACTGGGTTTTCATTCTGGTCAAGCCCCCGCACCCTCCAATAAAACGGTTTCTCGGCAATTCTAGGCTCTTCATCATAGTAGTCAAACCCTATAGCTATAGCTGATTCGATCCTGTGGATGGATGGAGCAACCCCGTTGGGGTTCTCCGGCAAATCATCTAATATTTCAACTTCATACTTTTCAGTTCCTGTGATTGGAATCCATGCATAAACCGGATACAGCAACGTAGCACCAGCGCTCTGATTGAAAATTGAAGTAGGGACAGGTTTTTGAATAACGTCTTGTTGCCGATCGATATATACTTTTTCCGCATCAGAAAAAAAACCTATAGGGTTGCCATCAATATCCAGTCCGCGAACACGCCAATAGAAGGATTCACTCTTGTAATACTTAGATAGGTCAGCGTTAAACCCGTTAACATAGATTTTGTTTGTTGAAAAGAAACAGTTTGGATATGATACGGGTTTATCGGGATTCTCCGGTGGTTTGGTTAATAACTCTATTTCATAAGCCACCGCCCCTTCGATTTTGGTCCAGGTCAGCACAGGTTTTATAGAAGCCGGTTTTTGATGGGAAAAATGAACGGTTGGAACTGGTTTATTTTCCCGTGAATTTGTCCTGCATTCAGCCCATGCAGATACCACCTCGATGGTTTCGGAAATAAAACATCCTGCCCAGAGGAGCGTTGCAAGACTCAATAAGAAGCTGATCAAAAAAGTATTTCTATATAATTTTCTTCTCACAAGTTCCCCTCCTTTACCATTATGAAGAGTTCAATTAAAATACCTGAGCTCATTTGTAGTATTAGCTATGCTGTTCAACTGAATGGATAAAATTTTGAACTACATTTTATGTTACAACTTTGAGTAGACTCAAAGTCAATAGGTCTTATAAAAATTTTTCAAACCCAAACTAGCTCAATAATGCGGCGCGGAAAATCCCACCTAATTTGCAACCCGCGAAAAGCTATCCTGGATTATCCCAGGATAGCTTTTCGAATGTGTCTGTACTTTCTATTTTAGATAATTCTCCATAGCTCTTTATCATCTCGTGCATTTGACTCATATGGCTTTAATAAATGACGAGGGTGTAACTTAAGTGCACTCAAAAAAACACTTGACTGTGAGTTAACTCCAAGTACTAGACTTAATTTCAAGGGGGAAACATGATGATTGCAGGAAAAACAGATATCCAACTATCCGCAATCAACTATTCTCGAAGGTTTGGTAGTTGAGGGCAATAAAATAAAAACCACGCAACCCGAGATAACTAAATGGTTGCGTGAAATTAAAATTATAGAATGAAATAGTTGTACGGCAAAACAAGCAAAAGAAAAAGGTATTATTTACGGGACTGGAGCCTGGAATAAGGGGGACATTAAAGAACAACCTGGAATGAAGCAGGCATATGAAATGGGAAAAAGCGTATAAAATTGGAGGAATAAGATTGGAGCAGAAATCTGTGGCAGCGAAACAGTTATTTACTAATAAGGATTTATTCAAATTATTTTTGCCAGTAATCATAGCGCAGATTTTCGTATACCGGAATATAAGTGGAAAATGGACTACGTTTCATGCAATTTAAACGATAATCTGCTATGTAAGTTATTGGTATTTCGTATTGTCATTACCTGATCGAACGTATGAATAGTTCATAATTTATAGTGAACTCTAAGTGACGCGATATTATTAAAATTGAAAAAACTATTGACTTGGAGCAAACTCCAAGTGATAGAGTTTATATAGCAGGAAGAAAAAAATTATAGACAAGTAAAAACAAGTAAAAAAAGGGGGGTTATTACTATGAAATACAGAAAACTAGGAAAAACAGACATTGAAGTATCAGCAGTTGGGTTAGGCTGCATGGGAATGAGCACTGCTTACGGGCAGAAAAATGATAAAGAAAGTATTGCCACTTTACAATATGCATTAGATCTTGGGATAAACTTCTGGGATACTGCTGATATTTATGGAAACGGCGCAAATGAAGAACTGATTTCTAAAGTGCTGGTTCCGAACCGCAATAAGATTTTTATTGCAACGAAATTTGCTTTCCGTGTAAGAGATACAAAAGGAGATGCATTTGTTGGCGGTGATACTTATCTTGACGCTTCCCCGAAGTGGATGAAGCAGGCCGTTGAGGGCAGTCTCAGACGTTTGAAAATCGATACCATTGATCTTTATTATGCACACCGTGTTGATCCTACTGTTCCTGTAGAAGAAACAGTAGGTGCCATGTCTGAACTGGTAAAGGAAGGAAAAGTGCGGTACTTAGGTTTAAGTGAGTGTACACCAGAGGATTTGAAAAAGGCGTATGCTGTCCACCCGATAACTGCGGTACAAAGTGAATACTCTTTGCTCACCCGTGAAGTGGAAAAAGAGATTCTTCCATTAACAAAAGAGTTAGGTATAACATTCGTTCCGTTTGCTCCGTTAAGTCGTGGATTGATTACAAACAATCTCAATGTGAGTACACTTGCATCAAATGATTTCCGCAAAAATCTGCCACGCTATAATGGAGAATATTTAGATAATAATCAAAAATTAGCATCTGAATTTGCCGAATTTGCCGCAGGTAAAAATTGCACACCTGCGCAGCTTGCCATAGCATGGGTAATGGTACAAAGTGATAACATCATTCCTATTCCTGGAACAAAACGTAGAAAATATCTGGAAGAAAATACAGGTGCGGCAGATGTAACTCTGACTGCTAAGGATCTGGAAGAGATCGAAAACTTATTAAAGAAGTATCCAAATATCGGGCCACGCTACAGTGCCCGTGAGAGCAAATTTGTAAAAAAATAAAAATTAGATACTTTGTATAAGTGAATCGATGTTTAAACTTACCGGTAGCGAACCAGGTGCCTGAAATCAGGTAACTGGTTTGCTGCTTTTGTAAAAAAAAAGAACAGGAGGAAATAAGAGATGGAACAGAAAAAATTAGGATTTGGCTTCATGCGATTACCGGTAAAGGGTCAGGATGATCCGACAAGTATTGATATGGATACATTAAATCAAATGGTAGATACTTTTTTGGAAAGAGGCTTTACTTATTTTGATACAGCTTATATGTATCATGCGGGTAAAAGTGAGATAGCTATTAGAGAGGCTTTGGTAAAGCGTCATAAAAGAGACAGCTTCACGGTAGCCACAAAATTACCAACAATGTTTTTGAAAACCAGAGAAGATCAGGAAAGAATTTTTAACGAGCAGTTAGAAAAATGTGGTGTAGATTACTTCGATTACTATCTTCTTCACAACCTTGGTGTAACGAATTATGAGACAGCTCAAAGATTAGATAGTTTTGCATTTGTTCAAGAAAAGAAAAAAGAAGGAAAAATTAGACAGATGGGATTTTCTTATCATGATCATGCGGATTTATTAGAAGAAATCCTGACAGCACATCCGGAAGTCGATTTTGTCCAGTTGCAGATTAATTATCTGGATTGGGACAATGAAAGCATTCAGTCAAGGAAATGCTACTCCGTTGCCAGAAAACATAATAAATCGGTTATTGTTATGGAACCTGTCAAAGGTGGTAACCTTGCGAAGGTGCCTGAAAAAGCAGAGGAATTATTTAAAGAATATCATCCTGATATGTCCATACCGTCATGGGCTATTCGTTATGCGGCAAGCCTTGAAGGAGTTATGATTGTGTTAAGTGGGATGTCTGACATGGAGCAGTTACTGGACAATACGGGATATATGCAGGAGTTTGAACCATTTGTACAGGAAGAATATGATATTGTAAAAAAGGCTGTAACAATTATTAATGAAGCAATTGCGATTCCATGTACAGCCTGTCAGTACTGTGTAGAGGACTGTCCGAAAAACATAGCCATTCCCAAGTATTTTGCATTATACAATACGGAAAAGCAATCTTTAAAAACAGCGTTTTCGATACAAAAGGTATATTACGATAATTATACAAAAACACATGGAAAAGCATCAGACTGTATCGGATGTAAACAGTGTGAAAGACATTGTCCGCAGCATATTGAGATTGCAAAATCTTTAAAGGATGTAGCGGATACTTTTGAAGCATAACTTCCTTTCCGCAAATAGTTATGGGGGATTACTATGGAATATCGAATAGTAGGAAGAACCGGGATTAAGGTAAGTGCCATTGGTCTTGGCGGTGAGGGATTTGAAAATAAAAGTTATAAAGACTGCGAAGCAATGATTGATTTCGCAATCAAAGAAGGTATTAATTTCATTGACATATATAATTCAAATCCGGAAGTTAGAAGTAATGTTGGCAAAGCGTTACGTAAATATCCTCGAAGCAGCTTTGTTATTCAAGGACATCTAGGTTCTACCTGGGATAACGGACAATATCGGCGTACTAGGGATGTTAATGAAGTCGTCACTGTTTAACCAGGCCGGCAGTTGCTTCCGTAATGGTTGGAGTATCTAATACAAATCAAATACTTGCAGCATCTGCCTATGTTACTACAAGTAATAAAGAGAAAGATTATAGTGAAGTTCTTGCAAATGCTCCAAGAAGTTCATTTAGCGGACATTGTATGTATTGTGGACATTGTGCCCCATGTTCGAAAAAGATAGATATTGCAGCAGTAAATAAATATTTAGATTTAGCATTAATTCAAGAAGATGTTCCTGAAACATTAAAGAATCATTATGACTTATTAGAACATCATGCAAGCGAGTGTATAGAATGTGGGTTATGCAGGTCACCAAATTAATACGATTAATAATACTTGACTTGGAGTTAACTCCAAATGCTATGATATCGGATATTAGGGGGTGAAACCGCATGACGATTACAGAAGTAAGTGAGAAATTTGATATTTCCCAGGATACACTCCGCTATTATGAACGTATCGGACTGCTTCCTCGTGTGAACCGCAATAAAAGCAGAATCAGGGATTATACGGAAGACGACTGTAAGTGGGTCGAATTTATCAAATGTATGCGAAGTGCAGGTCTTCCGATTGAAGTCTTGATTGAGTATATTGGGCTGTTTCAACAGGGTGATGAAACCATTGACGCAAGAAAAGAACTTTTTATAGAGCAGCGCAAGTTACTCATAACAAGAATGGAAGATATGAGGAAAACGCTGGAACGCATGGATTATAAAATTGCCATGTTTGAACGCGCAATAGTTGAAAAAGAAAAAGAACTAATAAGGCCGGAAGAGTAGTTTTGTGGGGGAAAAGGTCTTGTATTATCTTCGCTATCAAATTCATGCTTCAGGTAAAAGAATTAAGGAATAAGATTGAGAAAAAAATAATTAAAGCAGACCGTTCTTGTCATGGCAACCTCTTAGTATTTCTACATTATAAGTGAACAGATAAAGTAAGGAGATGCTTAAGATGAATCAATGCAGAGAATTTGCATATTTTAATTACAAATTAGGGTTTACTAAGTCTACTCCAAAACCATCTTTTCGGAGAATTATATGAAAAGGTGGTTAAGAAAAATGCTATTAGCTTCGCTAATAGGCCTTGCCATGTTATCTCTTGGTATAGGTCTTTATCTACAGCAGCCTAAGTATGGAGCATTGCCTGAAGGTTCCCGCCTTGAAAGAATCAAAAGTTCGTCTAATTACCTTGACGGGCAATTTCAGAATTTAATTCCCACTCCTCAACGCATCGAAGGAACCAGTTCTGCTTCTTTGTGGTGGGAGTATCTTTTTACCAAAAAAGAACGTTTAACACCGACAGATTCCATTCCTTCAATAAAAACAGATCTGATGACCTTGGACAAAAGTAAGGATGTAGTTATTTGGTTGGGACATTCTTCGTACTTTATGCAGCTTGGAGGCAAAAGGCTTCTGATTGATCCTGTATTTAGTTCTTATGCAGCGCCTGTTTCTTTCGTAAACAAGGCCTTTGAGGGAACCAATCAATACACAGCTGAAGATATGCCGGAAATCGATTATTTGCTTATTTCTCACGATCATTGGGATCACCTGGATTATCCCACTATTACCGCTCTGAAACCCAAAATTAAAAATGTGATCTGCGGTTTAGGAGTAGGTGCCTATTTTGAACAATGGGGCTTTGCAAAAGACCTTATACATGAGGCTGACTGGTTTACTGCACTGGAACTGGAAAATGATTTCATTATCCATGTATTGCCTGCACGCCATTATTCTGGGCGCATGCTGACCAGAAACAAGACTTTATGGACAGGCTTTGCACTGGTAACTCCACAGCACCAAGTTTTTATCAGTGGCGACAGTGGTTATGGGCAGCATTTTAAGCAAATTGGAGAAAGCTTAAATGGATTTGACCTTGTTATTTTAGATAACGGCCAGTACGACAAAAATTGGCCGTATATACATATGACACCGGAAGAGGCGGTACAGGCTGCCGAAGACCTAAAGGCCAAAGCCTTGTTGCCAGCGCACGTAGGAAAATTTGCCATTGCCAACCATCCTTGGGATGAACCGTTTGAACGAATAACTCATGCTAGTAAGAATAAGAAATACAGGCTTCTTACTCCAATGATCGGACAGCCGATAGAGCTTGAAAATCAGCAACAACACTTTTCTCCTTGGTGGGAAAGGGCCAAATAATGATAGAACTTCCTTTTGGTACGATTCCAGAGTGAAAACAACCCCCGCTTTGAGGCTGAGGCCTGAAAGCGGGGGTTGTTTGTGTATATCGCCGCAATAAAGTTGCTGATTTTGGATAGCAAAGCAGAAGTTTATGATGAAATTTTTTTAGGATCTTTGTTGAATCAGTCTTACGGTATAATAAGTCACGCAGACATAAAGCCCCATGATGGACAGGTAATCAACAGAAAAAAACACAAGGGATTGGTCAAAGTTCCAAAAATCATAGGTATAATATAAAATCAGCTTAGAACCCACGTCTCTGTTAAAAGAAGCATACACTCCATATACAGTGATCAATACCGCCATAATTCGCAAGGTAAATGTGCGGTTACGGTTCGGAGCAGTAATATTTGCCAGCTTTCGCGCCGTATCCATAATCACTCCCCAGTGCATTCCAAGATGCACGGATATGAGGATAAATCCCCAATATGTGGACAGCATATGCAGCTTTCGTGCGAATAAGCCACCATTTAGGTCCATAAATGCAAACACGGTGCGAGAGAACATTACGCCGCTTATCATCAGTGCCAGCATCGCTGCAAGAAGAAGAATATTGACCGCTGTATGAAGAACACGAAGTGTATTGTACCTTCCTTTCAGAAGTGTTTTATACCATCCCCAATTCAAAATATTGTGGACAATAAACAGTATAAACAGGGAAACGCCTAACAGCTCATGGATTGTGTTTCCGGTAAGGCGGCAAGCCATTAATACCAGCATGAGAATGGTCATAACGAGATCAATAACCATCTTGCAAAGCGTTTTTGTCTTCAAAAAATCTCCCCTTTCTGTAATAAACAAAAATTAGGATGCCTATCCAACCACGCAGCCAGCAGCAGATCCACATAGCATGTGACGCTGACTGGCCCGAAATCCACTTTGTGTTTTTCGAGTCTGGATAATTATGCTAGTTTATCATTCCAAGTTTGCGCAGCCACGCGGATACATCATTCCGTGCGTTTTTCGCATCCGATCCTCTGATTGCAAGACCATCAAGGATAGTGGCTTGCGGGCAAAGCGCACGGATATCGTTGACACTTCGACCAAGGCCGCTTCCTTCGTGGGTGCTGAAGGGTATGATGGTTTTCCCGGAGAAATTATATCCCTCCCAAAAGGTAAATACGGCCATTGGCATTGTACCCCACCAGTTGGGATAACCAACGAAAACCACATCATAAGAATCCATATTTTTAACCTCTGCTGTAAGCTTTGGCCTGGAGTTATTTTCCTGTTCTCGTTTCGCCTGATCAACGGTCCCGTTGTAATCTGCGGGATACGGGTTTACCGTCACGATTTCAAAGAGATCGCCGCCGACGTTTTCGTGAATTTGGTTGGCAATTTCACGAGTGTTGCTGGTGCGCGAAAAATAAGCGATAAGAATCTTTTTTCTTGTCGAATCCATCTGTTTTTGATCCCCACTTTCAGTTTTTGTATTTAGCGGACTGGTTTTTTCCTGAGCGGCAACATTGGGGCCATTGCCCGCCTGAACGCCACTATTATTTCCACTGCAGGCAGTGAGGGAGAGGGCCATTATCAATGTAAGGGCCAACGCTAACATTTTTTTCATGACGTGATCCTCCTTAATTATTACTGATCCACAAATATATTGCTGCTGTAATCACCTATGAGGTCAAAATTAACCCTCTAAACCTCAACAGCTTTTTTCATCTTACAGGATGGTGTTAACTCCAAGTCAAGAAAAAATTCGAAAAATTTTTCTCTTGACATAGAGTTAACTCTAGATTGTACAATAACAAAAAAGATGCAACATAAGTAAAAAAATGTATATGTTTGGCTGTAGCGCGCTGCGAAAATTACACGGAGGCGGCAAAGTTATTAATCCAATATAGTAGGGCAACAGCCGGTAATTTTTTAACACTGTGTAAAGTTTAAAAGTAAAGGAGATACTATCATGAGAAAAAAACTAGCTGCGATTTTAACAGGCATTTTTATTTCAGTGTTTAGTCTGACAACTGTTTCCCAGGCACAGACTACAAATAACCAAGGCTTGAACGCAAAACAGCAGGGTATCGTCACAATTGCGGCCTTCACAGCCAAAGGCGATTTGGAGAAGCTGAAAACAGCTTTGAACGAAGGACTGGATGCCGGGTTGACTGTTAATGAAATCAAAGAAGTCCTCGTGCAGATGTACGCCTATTGTGGTTTCCCGCGCAGCCTAAACGGAATCAGTACCTTTATGAGCGTCATGGAAGAACGCAAAGCCAAAGGCATCAAGGACGAGATTGGTAAGGAAGCAAGCCCCTTGCCTACCAACAAAAGCAGAATCGAACTCGGAACAGAAATTCAGACAAGCTTGATAGGAGCACCTGCCAGCGGGGCAATTTATACTTTCACTCCAGCAATAGACGCCTTCTTGAAAGACCACCTATTTGGTGACATCTTCGGACGCGACAATATCGATTTCCAGAGCAGGGAGATCGCGACCATTTCGGCCCTAGCCAGCATGGAAGGTGTCAACAGCCAGCTTCAGTCACATTTCAAAGTCGGGTTTAATACTGATCTGACTGAAGCTCAGATGATGAGCCTGATATCCGTGCTCGAAGCTAAAGTTGGTAAAAAAGAAGCCGATAATGCCAAAGAAGTTTTGAATATAGTTTTGAGCAACAGATAACGCTACTGGCATCATGTGGGATATGAGGTCTGCATTCAGAGATGGTCTTTGAGGTACACTTTTTTTCAGGCCTAAAACAAGGCTGTCGACAAAGTATTGTCGGCAGCCTTGAATATTTCTTGTATAAATGTTAAGAGGTGATCGCAATGAAAGTGGTAGCATTCAATGAAGCCCACGTCCAGATGGAAATACTGCGGCGATTATAAAAGTCTCGAGAAGTGCGGAAATCAGACGTAAATTGTGCAGAGTGTTGGGAATTTACTGCTCTTTCCTGTATAGTACAAGACATTCTATAACTATTTACGCAGAACATACTTTACTAAGAGGATACTGATTTCATACAAAAGTATCATAGGAACCGCAATCATCGTTTGAGAAAATACGGCCGGTGTCGGCGAAACAACAGCACCGACCACAAAGGCCAACACCAAAACCATTTTGCACTTCCTTTTTAAAGAAGAAGAACTGATAATACCCAACTTTGCCAACAACAGTATAACAAAGGCAACTCAAAAATAAAGCCAAACGGCAGCAGGAGAGAAATAACAAATGACAGATACTCTCCTAACGAAAAAACATGGGCTGCAGACTTTCCGTTGCAAAGTTCAAAAAAAACTGTATGCCAGCCGGCAAAACAAAAAAATAAGAGAAAAGGATACCGATAAAAAATAAAACTACGGACGACGGTGTTGCAGAAAGCGGAGTATCGAGGGGCTCCTCGTCATACTGCGATGGTGTGGTCATAACTCTGCCTCACTTTTTTTCTTCTGCCTTTACTTCGTTCTTTAATTCCTTGATCTCTTCTTTAGCACTTTCCCCGCTGGTAGCACTGCGAAATTCCTGAATACCCCTTCCTAGCGCCTTGCCAACTTCGGGAAGTTTCCCCGGTCCGAACACTACTAAAGCAATCACCAAGATTAATATTAATTCCGTCATGCCCATATTAAACATATCTACATCACCTTCATTCTATAAAGTATTGTTTTATATTTTATGTTACAACTTTGAGTGTACTCAAAGTCAATAAATTTTATAAATATTTTTTTCACAGCCTTAACTGTACTCTTCCTAAAAAAAACACTTGACTTGGAGCTAAATCAAAGTGCTAGACTGAATTTCAATTGGTAAACATGACGATAAGATTATGGCTTCATCGGTTCAGGTAGGAGGAGGATTTGTGAAATGTACTCATGGTATTATCCCCATTCCTGCTCCGGCAACTATTGAAATTTTAAAGAATATTCCCGTGAAATCAGGTATAGTACCTTTTGAAACGACTACGCCTACTGGGGCCGCGATATTGGCGGCAAATGTGGATACATTTACAGACCATATGGACTTTTCAGTAGAAAAGATTGGCTATGGGATAGGTCATAGAGAGCTTGAGATTCCTAACGTTTTAAGAATATATCTTGGCTACGAAGATAGAAATGATAAGAGAGAAGAGCATACAAAAGAGGTTTGCAAAATGATGGAGGCTAACGAGTTTTAATGCGACACTAGGAAACCAATAATGCAGTCTATATCTTAAGATATTCCAGGAGGAAGACGCGTAACGGTGAACCCGATGACAAATTCAGAATCAATGATTTTCTCGATATGGCGGGAGACGTGACGGGTTTGTATTCGGTTCCCCTGTACATTATGCGTCTGCAGGAGGTGCCATTACTTCATTTTTAGACCGCGTTTTCTTTGCTGATCGATGTTCTGGTAAACAAATTTTTTATTTGAAACCTGCAGCCGCTATTGTTTCTGCCAGAAGGGCGGGAAGACGCGAACAAAAACACGCTAAACTTCTGCAATATGCAGAACGTGTATGGCATATAGAAAGTGGCAGCGAAGAGGAAAAAGTAGACTTGGCAATTCAGAAAACTAGAGAATTCTTTGAAAGCCTTGGTGCCAAAACTCATCTGTCCCAATATGGCGTCGGAGCTGATAAAATACCAGTTGTTATTGAACAACTAAAGGCTCATGGGATGATAGCACTTTCGGAAACTCAGGATCTTACATTGGATATAAGCCACAAGATTCTTGAAAGAGCAGTGTGACTTTCTTTCATGACTTACGCCCTGTCTGCTAGTAAGGTGTTTTAAAGCTATAAGACTTTGCGAACGTGATCGTGTATATTTTTGGCTGCTATTTAAAAACTCTTGACTTGGAGTTAACTCCAAATGCTATGATATCGGATATCAGGAGGTGAAACCGCGTGACGATTACAGAAGTAAGTGAAAAATTTGATGTTTCACAGGATACACTCCGCTATTATGAACGCATCGGACTGCTTCCTCGTGTGAACCGCAATAAAAGCAGAATCAGGGATTATACTGAAGAAGACTGTAAGTGGGTCGAATTTATCAAATGTATGCGAAGTGCAGGTCTTCCGATTGAAGTCTTGATTGAGTATATTGGGCTGTTTCAACAGGGTGATGAAACCATTGAGGCAAGAAAAGAACTCTTTATCGAGCAGCGTAAGCAGATAATAAAAAGAATGGAAGATATGAGGAAAACGCTGGAACGCCTGGATTATAAAATTGCAAGCTATGAACAAGCAATAATTGAAAAAGAAAAAGCACTAAAAAGACCGGAGGATTAGTTTTGTGGGTAAAAAGGTATTGAATTGAATAAGGACAAATCGACTTGAACTTTGATCAACTACACCTGTCAGAATATAGATTATGTTAAATGTGATAATCATCAGGCAGTATCGCAGGTATTATTAATCCAATGAGATAATCTGCAAAGAAAAAGGAAAGGAGTTGACTCATGATTAAGCTTGAAGAAAAGTTAAATAAGCTGATAAACCTCTTAAAACAAAGGGAAAGCGTTGTAGTAGGCTTCTCTGGCGGCTGCTGCTGCTTATAATGCGTTAGGTGATAAAGCTATCGCTATTACTGCCTGTTCCGAAACTCTTCCGCAAAATGAGGTAGAGGACGCTGTTGTTTTTGCCGGGCAAATTGGGATAAAGCATAAACTGATGACCATCAGTGAATTGGAAAGTCCTGAGTTTGTCTCCAGATGCGGCGCGTTGCTACTATTGTAAAAAGGTGAGGTTTTCAGCATTAGCCGCCTGGGCAGAAGAACAGGGTTACAAATGGGTGCTTGAAGGCTCCAATGCCGATGATGTTGCCGGTTTTCGTCCTGGGATGAAGGCGGTGAACGAAATGGCCGGTGTCAGTAGCCCGTTACTGGAGGCTGGCTTAACCAAACAGGATATCAGGCGACTTTCCAAAGAGTGGGGTCTACCTACTTACAATAAGCCCAGTGCGGCCTGTCTATCTTCAAGAATTGCCTATGGGTTACCGGTTACTGCCGAACGTTTAAAGCAGGTAGAGACAGCAGAGGCATTGCTCAAGAAAAACTTTTCTGGTCAGATTCGGGTCCGGCATCATGGGAATTTAGCCCGCATTGAGTTGCAGCTGGAGCAGTTTGCTTCGCTGGCAAACCTGGTAACTACAAATGAGATTGTAAGTGAAATAAAAAAAAAGGATTTACGTATGTTACGCTGGATATTTCGGGTTATCAGATGGGGAGTATGAATCAAATGGTCGGAAAATAATGGGATATTAAGAGAGTTAACTACTGTAATGAGTTTGCTCTTTTTTTTATTGTAATACACGGGTTAAAGTGAGTTGCTTTAACCCGTGTATTTCTTAATATAAGTATAAGCTATATTAACGTGGACAGCAGCCTTGTCTCGGCCAGCAGCCTTTCCAAGGCCAGCAACCTCTTCTCGGCCAACAGCTCTGCCTTGGCCAGCAGAATCGTCTTGGCCAGCAGACTTGATCCGGCCAACAGTCTCTTCTAGGTCGGCAACACCAAGGAGAGCAAGAATCACTAGGATAGCAAGAATCACTAGGATAGCATCCTAGGCCGAATTCCCATAAATTTGATGCATACAGTTTTTTCCTGGAATTCGGGTCTTCTTCCCAATCTTCAATCTCAGGATCTTCCCATTTACGATAATCCATGAATAGTATCACCTCCTAAATACTGATAGAAGTATCGTTTATACATAATATGATCTATAGTAAATAAGAGTGATTTATCTGTTGGCTATAAAAAATACTGACTGCTTAAAACAAGCAGCCAGTAGATTATTGCTATGTAAGCAATTGTACTACTGTATCATATTCGTTTCATTGCTTTATGTGCAATAAAATAAAAAAAGAGCTCTCCTTAGGAGAGCCATAAAAAAATGGGAGAGAAGAAGTGTTAAAAAACGACAAGAGAGGTCGTCAATAAGAGTATGTCCAGGTAAATCGTATTCTATACTTACCCATCCATTAATTAATAAAGAAGATCTAATGAACCTTCAAATCTTCAGCAGATAATCTATATAAGTGCACTGTAGCAAGAAGGATAAAATTGAATTTGGCTGGTTTCGATAACTTCTCTAATTTAAGAACCTTATGATACTGATAAAAATTTTGTAATTATCTGATGATTTTAATTTTAACAGGATAATATTACCTCTTATTGGATAAGATAGAAGTATATTCGGAATCATCAGACAATAAAGGGAGAGGGTTATCATAAGTAAGAGTACAGATTTTACTACTCCAATATTCAGTAACGACAAAACTTCAGCAATTGTTGTATCTAATGATGGATTTTTTTTCTTAAATTTTAAAACAAAACAAGGTAAAATTATTGGCAAGACCAAAAATGAAGCGATGGAACAACTAAGCAACATGGAAAAGGTTGAAGATTTTCCAGACTTCTAAATCTAAGACCAAATTTCTTTAGGATTTTTTGCTGATTGAGGCGTAGTATTAAAGGATAATTAAAGATAATGGATTTAAAACCGAAATGTGTTTACTTCAATAACTATTTACCCGATTTTACGATCAAATTTTTACGTTAAAAAGTTTAATGTTCATTACTAGCAAGAGCATCTTTTAAGGTGCTTTTTCTTATACTTTAAAATATAAATTTAGTAGTATCAAAAAAGGAAATTTTAATTGACAATCATTATCAAATGGCATGTATTTATATCAATAGCAAAAAATGATGTATTGCAATAACATCTGAAACCATGTCTGAGGAGAAAAAACTCCAGGACATGGTTTTGCTTTTGGTATAGGTAGAATTTATTATATCAATAATCATATTGTCTTAGGTGAGGCGTTTGTAGCCCATTATATTATACCTCCAAAAAAGGAAGCAACAATTGCGAGTAATATCCATACGTAAATCATTATAGCTAGGATCATCTTCCATGGTGTCTTAGAACGAAAACCTGGCAGTTGTCTCCAATTTGGTATTGGCTGCTCAACCTCTAGAGCTATTTTATAGCCGCAATTGGGACAATATAAGAAATTAAATTGTGTATTTGTACCGCACATTGGACATTTCATGTTAACACCCCCTTAGTAATGCTTTATAATTGTCTTTTCATTACTTTACATAGCGACTTTCTATTGGCACCGTTATTTCTTCATTACATAGTATAGTAGTAAACAGATTATTTGAGGTGGTTGGGCATGGCTTTGGAGGATTCGGTCATGGCATCAGCTATGATTGTAGTTTTAGTTTCAGGTATGGAGTTGATCATATCTTCGGACATACCTTTAAACACGTCAATTATGGTCTCGACTATGGAATTGCTTAAGGTTTCAGGGATCATAGTTATTGCTAGATTTCTCGCAAAATAATAAGAGTAGTAAGAGTAGCCGTCTATCTTTGATTTTAAGGTAGGCGGCTATTATTTGTTCTCGTCACATTTTCGTCATAGTTTTTTTGTAATATAAAAGTAGGTGATCGACAGGTAGTGGTTTATAAAACTTTATACATAATTCCATAATAATATTAATGCTTATCTAGAAGTAAGGAGGTGATATTATGATTTTAGGAGATTGGTTATTTAACATAGTCCATATTATATTGACTGCAGGCTTAGTATTATATTTATATAGTCTTAGCGAATTATCAGATAAATAGTCGTTAATTAAGAAGGATGGAACAAGGATATAGTCATAGAACAAGGTCTGGTTCTTCATTTGTTGTTAAATATATATAGTTTTGTGTTTAGATTGTAATAACTATCCTATATTATAAATATAAAAGTATATATATTAATTGTTGAAAAGATACGAAGAGGTGACTTATGGATCATAATAGAAAGGAATTTGAATGGCGCAACCATCCAATTGTAATTTTTGCAGGAGTATTGGTGGTATATACTGCGGGCAGCTCAATTATTACATTGTTTAGTTAGTATAATTCAAAAACTGTTAGTGTGCATTTTTTAATATCATGAATCGTCTATCTTCAAGCTAGACGATTACTTTATTTTCGCCGTTTATAGAGATAGAGTTGACAAAGAATGAAATAGTGTTAGCATCAGTTATTGTGATGGAAGGTGCTGAAAGTGCAACATTGAACTCCTTAAAAGAATTTACCCATCATTTGAGAAAGCATTTCGTTTTTTGTAATATAAACTTTGTTGGAATAATTAGTGTAATAAGTGTTGACATAGAGTAGTAGCTCGTGTTACTATAAGCAAGCTGCTAAACACGACAGCAAAAAAACAAAAAAATATTGACAAAGATTTTTTAAAATGATATACTTTAAAAGTTGTCGCCAAAAACGATGGCGATGTTATGAAAATATGTGTTCCTTGAAAACTAAACAATGTAAGTAAGGTTAAAATAAGCCAGATGTGCGGTACTCGTTTGGAGTACAAAACAGTTGGTTCATGCAAATGAACTGACATAAACAATTTGTTTTTTAAAGAGCCATCAAGGTTCTTCATAAATAAACTTTTATGGAGAGTTTGATCCTGGCTCAGGACGAACGCTGGCGGCGTGCCTAACACATGCAAGTCGAACGGAGATTTCAGCAATGGAATTTTAGTGGCGAACGGGTGAGTAACGCGTAGACAACCTACCTTCTAGCTGGGGACAACACTGCGAAAGTGGTGCTAATACCGAATGTTGTATTTTGAGTGCATACTTAAGATACTAAAGGTGGCCTCTATTTATAAGCTATCACTAGAAGATGGGTCTGCGTCTGATTAGCTAGTTGGTGAGGTAATGGCTCACCAAGGCGACGATCAGTAGCCGGTCTGAGAGGATGAACGGCCACACTGG
>NZ_JAJHJB010000079.1:0-8697 GCF_020819555.1 Pelosinus baikalensis | reverse complement strand
GACCTGCTGAGCTGGCTCTTAATATCTTGGCTATGTTTACGGATCGGCAGACAGCAGAAGAGCTGCACCAGATATTCAAATGGGATTTTATAGTTAGGGTGCCTTATGATGGCGCCACGATAAAAGGTAAGGAAATAAGGAAATGGTTAAAGCAGCATAAGACTGCATCATAGTGTGATGAGAGGGCGGTGTGGGAGCCGCCCCTTATTAGGGGGAGTAGACATGATTTACACAGGGGTGGTGGTTATGGTTGGCCAGATCTAGAAATATTAAACCAGGATTTTTTACGAATGATGAACTTGCAGAAATTGAGCCGCTTGGAAGGCTATTATTCGCTGGTCTTTGGACTATAGCGGATCGGGAAGGACGGCTTGAAGATCGGCCTAAAAAAATAAAAATAGAAGTATTACCTTATGATAATTGTGATATCGATTCGTTGCTTCAGGAGTTGTCAAATAGAAAATTTATTCTTCGTTATGAAGTAAATGGAGAACGGTACATACAGATTTTAACCTTTATTGAACACCAAAATCCTCATAGAAATGAAAAGCCTAGTACTATACCTGCACCAGACTTGCACAGTACAAGTACAGTACAAGCACCATGCATAAATAGTACAAGTAACATACAAGAACAGTTTAATAATGAGAGTGGTATTGTGCAAGGTGTAGTCGTAGCATCAGAGCAGGAGGGTGCTAGTAGTGTACTCGAAAAGCAAGAATCCAGTAAAATCAAGCCTTCGAAGGACTCTGGTACAAGTACGGTACAAGCACCAGACAAGAACAGTACTAATCTAGTAATGCACAGTACTAATCGGGCTGATTCCTTTAACATGATTCCTGATTCCCTTAACAAGACCACTCATGTCGATCCGTTGTCTATTGAAAAATCTGTGGATAACTTTAGTGGCATGGATAATTCTGACAATGGAATAAAACCCAATACTGATTTTATGATTTTCTGGAATGAGTATCCTCGACGATCGGGTATGAATAAGGCGGTGGAAGCATGGAACAAGCTTATGCAGAAGGGGATACCTCCTAATGACCTTGTAAGAGCTGCTAAGAAGTACTCGATAAAGGTCAAATCTGAAAAGGTTGATTTGGATTATATCAAGATGCCACAGACTTTTTTGTCCAGTGGAGCTTTTAAAGAATATGCTCCAGTATTTTCACCGGATTGTCCGGAATGTCGTGGAGTAGGATGTATACCAGTAGATAAAGCAGATCCAGCTGGTGCAATGACAGAATGCAGTTGTAAGAAGAGGCTTGATGTAGCATAAATAAGATCATTTTGTATTTGTTATTTTCTGGGAAATGTTAGGAGGGTTAATTGTGGGACCATGTGTGCATTGTGGTCGGTTAACGGATAATGTGGAGAATATTTGCTCTCATTGCCAGAAGCGTAAGGAGAGTAAAAATGCTGTTAGTCCGGAGGTTCGCAGCCAGATTGAAAAGGCTGTTAAGATGGCAGAGCAGTATCATAAAGGATTTCGTGTGATTCAGAACCAGCGAGGGGAGATATTAGTATTTCCAACTGCGGTACCTGTGAAAGAAGGTACCTTGGTGCTGTTTGAGACGGAGGTGTAGATGTGAGATATGCGCATGCAAACCGTGGTAAGGCTTTTGAAGAGTCGATCATCATGGTGAATGAAATATATAAGGCCAGAGGCAAAGCAATTATAACTAAAGTGCCAACGGAGTGGATACCTATTCGCCAGGGCGGGAAGATCATATCTGCAAAGGTGGAAAATAAGTCAATCGTGGATTTTCTAGGGAGCTATAAGGGACAATCCATTGCCTTTGATGCAAAGGAGTGTTTGTCTTCTGATCGGATTCGCTGGGCGGAGCTGAAAGAGCATCAACAAGAGTTTCTTGATCGGCATTATAAGACGGGGGGAATCTCCTTCGTGTTTGTTAGTTTCAAGGGTGGAAGGTACTTTGCGGTACCATGGAAAGTTTGGGAGTATGGTCTGGATGAATGGCAAGCGGGCGGGGCTGCATCGATACATATCAAGGATTTTTCACCAGAATGGAAGGTGCCTCAGAGTTTAGATTATTTGCCGATAGTGGATCGGCTGTTTAGGAAGGTGGGGTGAAAGTGGCCATTGTCAGTGTTGATGTTGATCTGGATGAGTTCGGTGATGAAGATTTGCTTGAAGAGGTCAAAAAACGTGGTCTTCTAAAAGCTGAAAGTAATGACTATAGCGAGATCATTTCACTGCTAGAGAATAGTTCAGGCGCAGCTGTTATTAAGACCGGGGTTGGTGAAGCCTTTAGTGTCAGTGTTGGTGGTAATTGTTCTTATGCCGATAATGGAAGGTCAACGATAATTGTTATCAGTGGCGAGTAATGTCCTTGTTATCAAATGTTATGAGTGCCTCGTGAGCACGTATAGAAAAACGAACTTAAATAAAATTGATTGGAGTGGGGGAGAATGAATCAATATTTATCACGGGATGAAAAAGAGAATCTGGTAAGACTTATGACGCTCAGGGTGCAGCTTGAGAAAGTCATTGAATTGTACTCTGGTTTGAAGAACGTAGATAAGAAATTTCTTTCTGAGCTCAGGCATGCACGGACTAGACTCGAAAAATCAGCAGACATACGACTAGGCTATCTTGATGAGCAGGCCAAGGAAAATCTAATGGTATCGATCTCCAAACTTAGAATCATGTTTATGGCTACGCCAGAAGCCATCCAAGCCAATAAGGACATGCTGCAGTTAAAAAGCACGCTGCCGATTGACGTAGAAGATTTCCAAGACTGGTATGGATTTGTGATTGAGCATAGTTGCAAAACATGCACCAAGGCAGATTATAAAGAGTGTGCAGCACGTAGGGTTTTGTCCAAGTATGATGTAGTGCCAGTTGATCCGGAAGCGCAAGAGAAATGCCAATACAGCTATGCTAGTGACCTTGCACCTGAGACAGATACACCAGGACTCATCGAAAAGCCTGAGTTTGCAAATATAGGTGCAGAGCTAGAAGCACTGCAGCTTAGAGTTTCGGAGTATGATCGGCTGAAAATAGTGATTAACGATATCCTGCATCCGAACGGTGATGGTCCTGCTAATCCGAGCATGTGTGACATTGTGGCGTTTATTCGGAGTGACTGGGATCGGTTTGCGAAAGAAGCACAGGAATTACGAAAGCAGCTTGAGGAGTTGCAGGTTAAGTATGATTTGCTTACTGAGAGTAGTGGGGTTCAGAAGAGTGGTGCAGCGGAAGAGGATCTCGATTGCGAGGATGATGGTCTGCCTGTCACGTTAGTACTCAACCATGGTCTAAAAACTGTAATGCACCTACCCAAACATATGATAGAATGTCTCATAACTGAAATTAAGCGTCCAAGTCGCTTTTCACGGAGTATTTGTGCCAAGTTCGTAGATGACGAATTTGTGGCAATCGATATGCAGGAAGTTGTCGCCATGCGTGTGTCTGGCTTGGAAGATATTGAATGGAGTAAGCCGGGAGTGGTACAAACTCAAACTACTTCCACCACCGAGCAGGAGCGCTATCGTATTGAATGCTCTTGCGGTGCTGAGTATTTTGCTAATATGTATAATGGCTTTCCAGGTGGTCGAACGAAAGGACGTTGCCGCGAGTGTCAAAGTACAGTTTTTGCTGATCGTCAGGTGGACAAGATCCCTGATCCTAGTGATGGTGTAGAAGCAACATTGTTGACGAATCGGTATTTTGTGATTCGGGAGCCATACCAATCGCGTGAAGAAAATGCACCAGTGAGCAGCCCTATTACCCCGAAATTGAGGGAATTAAACGTCGCACCAGATCTAAGAAATATCAAGAATATTGGCCGTGATTGTAAAGATCCATGCAGGCTATTGGTGTAATGAGAATGGCTATACAACGTACGGAAGCAGAGTATGCAGTATTTAGTAGCTTGATAGGGTGGATGATCAAGGGGCGACGATTAGCCCCTCATGCTTCTAGCGAGAGGATTGTCACTGGAGCGCTAGACGTCGTCAGGGGCGGGAATAGTACTAGTGGAGTATCATTGCAAGGGCGGGTTGAAACAAAGAGCCGTAGAGGGCCGCAGAGGAAGAGAGGGCTTTGAAATGAAACAGTTTATTCTGGTGTTGGTTCTAGTTGCAGTTCAATATACCGTGAGCCCTGGTGACACGCTGCAGTCTATTGCTGAGCAGTATTGCCAGGGCGATGATCCTCGACAGGTTGCGGAGTTCCGCGAGGGGATCAGGGAATTAAATTATGATGTGATTGGTGAGAGTGATGTGTGGGCGGGGTTGGTTTTAGAAATAAATCGGTGGGAATAGAAAAATAGCGCCTTCAAGGGGGAGAGCTTTAAATGGGAGAGAAGTTGTTGAACGATATGAGAACTGTCAGTAGTAGGATGCTGGTTAATAGAAATATATATAGGCTGGAGATGAGCGGTAAAAAAACTGGCTGCTCTTTAGAGCAGCTAGTAAGGGACCCGTAACAACTTAGGAGGCAGTTACATTACATAATATGTTCCAAAGTGAATAAAGGTGATTAATCTGTTATTTAGAACTGCATATTAAAAGTGCGGTGTAACCAGTTTGGATGGTAGGAGAGAGGTTATGTTGGGGAGGGCGGGATAGATTATTTTGATAACTTTTCTAATTGAAAAAATTTATGGTACTGATAAAATAACCAAAATAATATCCAGTCAGATATATAAGAGTGCCAAAACGTCCATCCGTTATAATGAGCCATGTGTCCCGTTTTCACATGGATATATTCTATAGTAATCGCCAAGGCAGTCCAAGCAAACCAATAATAAAACATAATAAAGTATGACTGCTTTTTAGGAAGCCATTGGATAAAGAGATAGGTAACAATAATGTAAACATCAAAATCGTCCATGAGCTCCCTTATAATCTTTGGTTCGTTTCCGTAATACTCCCAATAGATTACATACCATTCGACAATTTGGTCGCTAATTAAACTTAAGCATAATGCAAAGGCACAAACTGGGACCATTTCCTTCCAGCGTGATCTATCTGCAAAAATTAGCCAACAAGCCCATGATATTAAAAAACGGGTATAAAAAAAGTCCATATTAATTGCTCCTTAAGAGACTGTCAAAAGATATTATTAGGATTAAGTATTTTAATTATGCAAATGGATAAAAAGGGCGGGGGCAAAATAACATGTATATCCATATAGCCTGGTTATATCCAGCCGCCTTTATTGGCTGCTTAGTTGGGTTGTTAGTAGCAGCAATGTGTACAGCTGCTAAGCGAGGAGATCAATATCTGAAGGAGACAAGTATGACATTAAGCAATGAACTTATTAAGCAGATAAAGAAAGCACAGCACCAGCTAGATTCCCTAAAGTTTGGGAATGTAGATTTTATCATACAAAACGGTGAAGTCACCCGAGTCGATATACGGCAGAGTATTCGTCCGGAGAAAAAAGAATAATTGGCTGACCGACGAACGGAAGCCGACACTACCTGGGATTACTAGGAGTGTCGGCATTTTATATTTTATGAGTGGGGTGTGGGAACATGCAAGCGAAAAGAATAAAACCATGGGAAACATTAATAGGAAAAGTGCTTGTAAAATATTATCATAAACAGTCTAGATTAGAGCAACTGCGAGGTATTGAAGTCATTCTATTAGGTGATATCCGTGAGATGGAAGAAACAATAAAATGTATGATGGACACCCCAAAAATGACAGCCAAATATGGTTATTCACCAGGTGGTGGTAGTAATTGTAGTGATCCCTTGGCCTCTATGATTGAAAAGCTAGAGAATGCAACACAGAAAGCACAGCAGCTTCTACCAGATAAATATAAGAGATTAATTAGCATTAGATACCGAATTCATGAAATACGAGAGTGGATGGCACCATTTGACGTGGCTTTTAACCGATTGACTGAAGAGGAAAAGCGTATTTTAGAAATGAAATATTCATGGCGTAGGTCAAATCGCAGTATAGCAGACATGTTTCATTGTACTGAAAAACGTATAAGGTCTATTCATTATAAAGTTATAAAATATATCACGATTTGCTTCCAAAAACAAAGTGGACGCAAAATGGACGCACATGGGGCTGGTTTTTATGATAGGATAGTAGTGTAAGTAAATGTGAAGACTATTAGGCCGTCCCGCTAGGGGCGGTTTTACTATTAGTAATAATATAAATAAAGGAAATGGATGGAAAATGTCGAAAAATATAACCTGAAATAATAAATTATTTGATGGAGGAACTTATGCTTATTTGGAGAGGTTATGGATTTATAGTCCCTATAATTACTATTCTGGTATGTTTGATAGTGCAATCATCTTTTGATGCGGTATTCTTTAAAGGATACTATAGCCTTAATAAGTGGCCAGTATTATTAGCACTTTTCATTGCTGCTATACCTGTTTGGTTTGTAGGAAAGCGATTAAATCAGAATTCGGAGCGAATATTACTTGACCCTAAGACCGGTGAGGAAGTTAAATTAGTTTCAACACATAGTTTGTTTTGGATCCGTGTGGAGTATTGGGCACCTATTTTGATTGTAATCGGTATAATCAGCTTTATAAAATAAAATATAGAGATATCAATTCATTGTAATAAAGCACCTCAAAGGGTCTTTATTACAATGAATTTGAAGGATAATATTCCCTTTTTCCGAAAATATTACATATACAATAGGAGGTATCTTTCATGCGTAAAATAATCTTATTAACTATGCTTTTGGTCTTTGCAATTATATTACCCTGTTATGCTGATTCAAAAGAAATAATTACCGAAGGCACCTATATTGCTTCAGAGTACGATTCCCCTTCTCAAGGTGAAGAAGCTGCCTTATTAATTGCTAAACGAGCTGCTCTCGAACAAGTCGGAACCTATTTACAATCTGAAACTTTAGTGAGCAATCTTCAACTCAAAGACGAACAAGTTAAATCACTTACGTCTGAAGTAATAGAAACTACGGTATTAGATAAATCTCGTACATTTAACGGACAGAACATGGTATTTTGGGTTAAAATAAAGGCTATTGTGTATCAGGATAAGCTGCTTGAAGTCATAAAAAGCGGATTTAAGGTAATGAATAAATCGGCTAAAGACAGATCGGTCATGGGAGTTGTGACGATAGTAGACCTTGCTCCTGGAGCAAAATTCGACGCAAAACATGTAATTAAGAAGAAAACCTTCGATTTTAATCAATTTGTAGAATACTTTCATGTTGTTGATCCATTTAACCAGGCTATTACTAATAAATATTTATCTCGGTCACTTGTCACAGAAAATAAAGATGAGTTAGCTGACTATATAAAAGATGAGTATGTAAAGAACAAACAGCTAAGTAATGATGCTTTTGCCGCCGCAGCGGAAAAATATCAATATGAGTATGTTTTAGTTAATATTTTAAAGTTTAATAAAATTGAGAGAGTTACTGGTACTGCCTTTTTCACTTTTGAGATGAAGATGTATTGGCAGACGGATGCAACCATGAATTCATATTTGTATGATACTAAAAATGGAAAAATGATCTTTAATGATATTTTTATGGATAAAAAAGAAAGTCGATACGGAGCAGGTACTTTGTTTAACACGCCAGCAAGAGATGCATCGGAAAAAGCACTTAGTAGTAATCTTAATGACCTTTCACAATCATTGATTGACCAAGCATTGAAAAAACTCCCTAACCTATAAAAGAAAAATAAATAATTTTAGCGGCGGCACTTTGATGGTGTCGTCTTTTATATCCATACAAGGTGTTGATATTGTTTAGCTAAGGATAGAGGATGATAAAAATAGTTCCTTAATTGTGGAGGTGGTGAGATGAAATAATGGCAAAAAAACATGAACAAGCCCAATGAGATTACATCCTTGGTATACCATATAAAGAGATTGCTGCTAAATACGCCGTGTCTGTCGAAACCGTAAAATCTTGGCGAAAACGTCATGGATGGTCCAGGGATAAAACAACTAAAAAAGGTGTGCAGGAATCTGAAGAAGCTGTAAGGCTCTTTTTTTATGCGCAAAATGAGGTGATAAATTGAAATGCCATACAGACTGTGTGTACAACCAAGAAAGCGAATGCACGCGCACTACAACTCACTTGAAGCAGGCTAAATGTAAAGATAGGACTGTTTTAAGATTTGAGACCAAAGATAACAAGTATACATTGCTAAAAACCCTTGACTTTAAAGGCGTAGTAAGTGATTAATACAACAACGCTAAAACGAAAAGGGGATAATGCAGATGGATAAAAGAGTTAAAGATTTAATGGGACATATGATGTATGGCATTTTCGATAGTATCAATAATGCTGATATTATAACTAAAGATGGCGGCTTTATTGTGAAGCTTCCCGATGGAAGTGAATATCAAATAGATATTAAGAAGAGTAAATAAAATATAAAAAGGAGAATGTATGAGTGAATTTACTGTATCTGGCGTGCCAGTACATTGCGCTTATAATGATTTAGCTGACATAACAACGTTAGTCCCAAATCCGCGCAATCCAAACCAGCATCCACAAAAACAAATTGAATTACTGGCCAAGATCATAAAGAACCAGGGCTGGCGTGCACCAATAACGGTGTCGACTCGCTCTGGTTTTGTCGTACGCGGCCATGGACGGCTTCTAGCGGCCCAATGGTTGGGTTTAGGACAAGTACCTGTAGATCGTCAAAATTATGCAACAGAGGCCGAAGAATGGGCCGATCTGATTGCTGATAACCGAATTGC
>NZ_JAJHJB010000078.1:0-8958 GCF_020819555.1 Pelosinus baikalensis | reverse complement strand
ACACATCTAGGATGATCAGCACATAGAAAAATCGATCTTCACCTACAATATAGCCATATTTTATATCCGTTTCCCACACTTGATTGGAACCTTCTACCTTCCGATTTCTTGCAATTCGTCGAGGATATTTCGCTTTTATTTTCCTTTGGGGACGCAACACATTTAACTCTTTACACAACCGATAGACCTTTTTCTTATTGATGATCAGTTGATACTTACGGCGTAATGTATGGGTTATCTTTACGTACCCATAGCAAATCCCTTCTTCATCCTCTATTAATTCACAAATCCATTCTTTGACTTGCTCATTACTAATTTTTCTTCCATCTTCGGTGATAGAATTGACAGAAGGGGTACACCCTCGTTTTGTTTTAGTTTGTATCTCTGCTGCGTTCTTTTTTGATCTTACTTTATAGTAGTACGTGGTCCTCGACAGACCAATTACACGCAATACGAAAACAATGCTACAACCTTTTCCAATCCATTTTCTTGCTACTTCAAATTTTTCATCAAGTGTGGGGTTTGCTTTTTTACTAAATCACGCAAAATCTCATTTTCTAATGTTTTTTCCGCTACTATTTTTCGTAATTGGTCATTTTCTTGCTTAACACTATCTAATCCGCTATTTGTGTTGGCTGGCGAGGTATCGGTTAATTTCTTACGCTGACAATCACGCATGCCGGTTTTGTATTCACGGTACCAACGGGCAACCATTGACGGGCTAAGATTATGCTTTCTAGCAACTAACCTACCATTTTGGGTTTCCTCAACTTCTTTGGCAATTTTCATTTTAAATTCTAAACTATGTCTCTTTCGATTCATTTTTATTTCCCCCTACAGTGTTTATTTTAATATACCAGAGTTAAGGCATATTGTTCAAATCTTCTAGGGGGCTAAAAAGGAACCACAAAGACGCAAAGGACACAAAGGGTTTTATTTCTATTTTTTTGTGCACTCCTTTGTGTGGCCGCGGCAGCGGCATTGTGCCCTTTGTGGTTCATAAAATCTTTTCTACCTATAAAACTTATACATTCAAATAGATACTATAAGAAAAGTGCCTACAGTGTTGAACTGAAGGCACTTTTACATACGATTCGTAAAATGAGCTGCACAATAAAGTCATTTAAAATCGATATTCTGAATATTGTATTCTGCTATGATTTTTTTTACCTGTTCCATTTTTTCTGCATCAGGAGTGCTGAAGATTTCCCATCCCTCACGGTCTAAGGCATTCATCTTACTATGCCCAAGTGGATGATAAGGAAGAAGTTCCACACCAAGAATCCTGGTATTTTCTTGAAGAAATTGGCACATTTGTTCAATATTATTTCGATCATCATTCACACCGCTGATTAAAGGTACACGAACGATGACCTCATGATGATTCTGAGAGATTCTAATAACATTCTCAAGGATTTTCCGATTACTAACGCCAGTCAGCCTTTTATGAACCTGTTCATCCATATGTTTAATGTCTATAAATACAGTATCTAATTCTTTAACAATATCTTCTGCATCTTCCCACTCAAAATATCCGCTGGTTTCAACCGCAGTATCAATTGCAAGCCTTTTACACGCTAGAATCAGTTCTCTCAAAAACTCACTTTGAACAAATGGCTCTCCTCCAGAAAAGGTAACTCCCCCTTTCGATTCCCGATAGAAAATGCTGTCTCGCTTAAGGATCTTGATGACTTCCTCTACTGTCATTAATGATCCGATCTTCTTTTTTGCACCATTGGGGCAGACTTCACAGCAATCACCACAACAGCAGCATTTCTCTCGGGCAAAAGAAAGAGGAATGCCCCCATCCATTGGAATTGCCTGATGATTACAAGCCAAAGAACATTGTGCACAGCCTATACATCGATCACGAAAGTATAAGATTTCAGGATTGGGATTCCAGGATTCAGGGTTAGCACACCATTTGCATCGTAAAGGACATCCTTTTAGAAAAACTGTACTTCGAATCCCATCACCATCATGAACTGACCATCGCTGAATTTGAAATACATTGCCAGCAATCCGATTACTCTCCTTCATAGGATCACACTACAGACTTTCATAGGTTGTTCTTTCGATAATTGCATCTTGCGCTTCCCTAGAAAGGTTAACAAATTGTGTACTATAACCTGCCACCCTCACCAGCAAGTCTTTATAATCATTTGGCTGCTCTTGCGCTTTTCGTAATATTTCCGTGGAAATAACGTTAAATTGAACATGAAATGCACCAAGAGAAAAATAGGCGCGAATGATCGAAGCAAGGTTCTTTTTGTTCCTCTGCGTCTTTAACAGATCTGGCGAAAACTTAACATTCAGCAGAGTACCTCCGGAATGTACATCATGATTGATTTTAGCAGCAGACCGCATCGCAGCCGTTGGACTGGTAAGATCCGTACCAGCATGAGGCGATACCCCTTCCGTCAAAGGAGTCATGGATTTCCTGCCGTCAGGGGTTGCACCAATAATACTTCCCGCAGGAATGTAGTTGGAAATCCCCATAAATGCAGAATTAAATGGCGATCCAAAATAATCCTTATAGGATTTAATTTCTTTATTATAAAAATCAGTAATTTCTACAGCAATACTGTCAACTTCATCTTCATCATTACCATACTTAGGACAAGCCAGTGCGTCTTTTCTCATTTCTTCATATCCCTTCCAGTTGACAGCTAGCGCTTTGCCCAACTCTTCTAAGGTATATTTCTTTTCTTCAAAAATCAACTTTTTGATAACCATCAGAGAATTAGCAACATCAGCCACTCCGATTCCAGTAATGACAGGACCAACATTATATTTGGCTCCCCCTTTACTCAAATCAACACCTTTATCCATACAACCATCTACGAGCATCGAAAGGTAAGGACGAGGCACCATTTCCCCATGTATCTGCTGAGCGGTTACCGTTCCGATGACAGAATGCTTAATCAAATGAGAAAGCTGTCGCAAAAAAGCCTCTTTAACCTCATCATAACTCTTAAACCCAGTAATTTCTTTTTCCACAAGTCCCATCACGTTGCCGGTGATCTGGCTTTTTCCGCTGTTTAGGGCATATTCAATAGCAGCAGCTAAATTTAGATTGACTGCTGAGGTCCATTCGCCAACTTTTCTAAAATGAGGTACTACGCAGCCGCAATTACTCCAATCCCGTGCATCCTCCGGTGATAATCCTGCAGCCAAGAGCATCTGGGAACCAACCCGATCATTGTGAACTGCCGGGAATCCAGTTCCAACACTAATAAGATCACATACCGCCAGCAGAAATTCATCAGGACTGTCCGGATGAATGCGCACACTAAGTCCAGGCTGATGCGTTTTCACATTCTCCGTAGCTTTTAAGCACATATACGAAAGTTCGTTGGTTGCATCTTTTCCATCTCTCGTTCTTCCGCCAATGGTTAAATTTTGAAACGAATTGTAACCTGCAAAAAATTGAGCCGTATTGCTTGAAATTGCCCAGACCCATTCAGAAAGTTTCAACCAAAGAGATTCGATTAATTCTTGTGCCTGCGCTTCATTAATAATCCCTGCTTTTACGTCATGAGCAAAAAAAGGATACATATATTGATCAAATCTTCCCAAATTGAGAGCTAATGAATTCTCTGACAGTATAGAACCTAGCTGAGTAAACCAAACCATCTGAATTGCCTCATGAAAGGTCTCAGGGGGATATTGCGGAACTTTTCTACAGATCCGTGCAACTTCCAAAAGTTCATTTTTCCGTTTGGAATCCCTCTCCTCTTCTGCCAATTCCAATGCTTTATCGGAATAGCGGTGAGCAAGAGCAATAATACCGTCACAAACTAAGACAGCTGCCTTGTAAAAATCAATTTTTTCCAGTGCCTCTTTTGTGATAGGCTCTAACTCTTGTATACGGCTTACTGCATGCCTCTTTAGTTCCTCAAAACCTTTTTTGAAAATAATATCTTGATAGTCCGCAGTGATTTCACCAACTGCGCTCCTCCACTTAGAGTCATTATCGATAACACCTGTATCAATTAAAAGCTTGGCTGTTTCGTCATTAATTCGTAATAAGAATGTTTCTTCCAGTGATTTGCCCTGCCAGTAAGGAAAGACCTCGCTTCGAAGTATCTCTTTGTCTTCTTCGTTAATCTGATATTGATCTTGGCTCCGAGTACTAAAAGAGTCCATTTCCTGTTCAACCCATTTCCAGGAATATTCAGGACAGACAATGCCTGATCTTTGGAATTCGCCAATTGATCCTATAATGAGTTCATTATCAAAAATAGTGATTGGAATACTGCTGCATACGGCATTAAATGCTTTTGCTCTTCGAATAATTACAGATTGACCTTCTGTTTCCCTGTGGGATTGAGTAAAAGCAACCGCCCGATGAATGCTGATCGAAGGTTTAGAATGAATATAGGATTGTTTAAACTTTTCAATTCTGTAACTGGACATCTTACTACCTCCTGTCAAAAAATAGTTAGGATAGAAACTCCGACAAACGCTCACTGGCATCAGCCATATGCTTCTTTAGAATTTTCTTAGCTAATTTAGCATCCTTGTTCTTACAAGCATTAAGTAAATCCCAATGCTGTTTTTGAGATGTAAGCTGATAATTCATTGATACAAGATACAAGCGCATATAGCGCTCAACGTTGTTATGCATGACTTGAATCAGTTTCAGTAAGCGGGGTCGTCTTGCCTGCCGATATAAAATTTCATGAAATCGTTTATTTAACTCGCCCCATCGACTGCTATTCATCTCATTCTCTAGCTGCTTTAAAACTATCGCTGCTTCTTCCAAGTCGATTGTAGTTAACTGAGGAACCGATAACTCTAATGCACCGATTTCAAGAAATTGACGAATATCAAATATTTCTCTTGCTTCCTCTGCGCTCAATTCACTCACAATGGCCCCTCTGTTAGGATAGAATTTTACTAAATCCTCCGCTTCCAAATTTTTTAGTGCTTCTCGCAGGGCACTCATGCTTACATTGAACTGCAGCGCTAATTCTTCTTGTTTTAATTGCATTCCACCCTGCAGATCACCATTTAAAATCCTTTCACGAAGAGCTTCTGTAATAGCGGTGGGTATACTACGATGTGAAATTGTATTGGTTTTATAATTATTATTTTTCATAGCATTATTATAACATGTATCAAAATCAATTTCGATTTTCGAAAATCTTTTCTTTTATTATACGCTCCCCGGCCAATACAGTAAATAATATTATCGATTGTATACAGTATATATTCGATAATACATTGTTCTATAAGAAAAAACGCTGCGCGTCCTATAAAACATGTAAAATAAAACGCAAAGGACACAAAGGGTTTTTATTTATTTTTTCGTACACTCCTTTGTGTGCCGCGTTAGCGGCATTGTGCCTTTGTGGTTCATAATATCTCACCTTTTCCACACCTAAAAACTTATACTTTCTATGCTTACCAGAAAAAACTACTGTTTTTTTCATTGCGAATTAATGCTACTTTCATCTTCTAAAACGTATCGATTCTTTACTATAAAAAATGGGATATTCAGATTCTCATAGACTCTGAATATCCCTCTTTGCTCCAGTTTTTTTATAAAATTGATCTTATATGGAAAACTTCCTAATTTCTTGTTGCAATTCTGCTGCCATGTCAGCTAATGCATGACTGGAAGAAGCGATTTCCTGCATGGATGCTGACTGTTCTTCTGTCGCTGCTGAGATGCTTTGTGTTTCGCCAGAAGTATTTTTCATAATACTTTCAATATCTTGTACGGCAGTAACAATTCTTTGACTGCCAGTCTTCATTTGCCCGATGGAATCCGTTATCTGATATACTTGGCTGGCTACCTGACCAATAAGCAATTCGATCTGTTTAAAAGCTGCGCCTGCAGTGCTTACCACTTCATTGCCAATCTCAACTTCTCTTGTACCATCCTTCATTGTTACTACAGCTTCTTCTGTATCTGCTTGAATTTCATTAATCATATCCGCAATTTGTTTAGCCGCCTGCTGGGATTGTTCTGCTAATTTTCTTACTTCTTCCGCTACAACAGCAAATCCGCGTCCTTGTTCACCAGCACGTGCCGCCTCAATAGCCGCATTTAAGGCCAATAAGTTGGTTTGCCCTGCAATTCCTGAAATGGTGTCTACAATTTGTCCAATTTCTTTTGATCGTTCACCTAATTTCGCTACTACTCCTGCAGATCCTAAAATTGTCTTTTCAATAATATTCATTTGATTTACAGCATTGAAAACAGCCTTACTTCCCTGGCCTGCAGCCGCTGCGGCCTCTTTAGAAGTCACATTAACGGTTGCAGCATTTGTGACAACACACTGTATATTAGCCGACATATCGTCTACAGCCGCAGAAGTTCCATTGATTGCTTGCAGCTGCTGCTCCGCCCCCTGTGCTACCTCCATAATCGAGGTGGCCACTTGAGTAGATACATGGGCAGATTGTTCTGCACTGGCTGTAAGTTCTTCTGATGAAGCAGCTACATGTTCTGCCGTTTGAGCAATCGCCTTAATTAGATTACGCAGATTTTCTGCCATAGTAGAAAAATCTGCAGCAAGTTGACCAATCTCATCATTTGTCTGAATCGTAATGTTTTGTTCCGAAATATCTCCTCTGGCTAGACGTTGTGCAGATTGAGATAAGATTGCAACATTCTTGGTGATTCCACTAGACAATCTCCAAGAAGCAGCAGCTGACAATAAGATGCCAAGCAAAGCAGTTAGTCCAAATTGATATCCTAAAGCCGTGACCTGACCATACACATCTTTTACGTCAACGGTGATACCCATTGTCCAGCCAGTAGCAGGAATCTTGGTATAAATCATTAACTTTTCTGCTCCGTTTGCCTCATAGGTTTGCATGCCTTTATCCTGGGCCAACATTTCTTTTGCAAATTTTTGCAATACAGGATCTTCATGTACGTTCTTTGAAACTTGTGCAGCATCCGGATGTGCTAAAATAATCCCCTTTTGATCAATAATCGTGCCATACCCTTTCCCATTTACATTGACTTCTTTAATCTTTTCACTCAGCAAATCTAAAGATATATCAATACCAACAACACCGCGAAAATTTCCTGCCTCACTTTTTAATGGTATGCCTGCGGACACAATATATTTTTTGGTAAATGCATCAACATATGCATCCGTAAAGACTAGTTTGTTTTTATCTTTTGTTGTCTGATACCATCCACGCTTACGGGGATCATATCCTTCAGGCAAAACAGCTCCTGAACCATCAATCATTTTACCATCTTCTAATCCGGCATATAGATCCAGTAAACTAGAATCTGATTTGTAGTTTTGTACAAAAGAAACCGGGATTTCCCTATCACCTAACACAACTCGAATATTCTCACTTGTTGTCACTGCGGTTTGCGCCTTCGCCAATAGCCAGCCGTCTAATTGAGTTGAATAGGTATTGGCAACCGAGAACATTTCATTCTTAATATTTTCCTCTACCTGACTTTTCGCATAAAAATACCCCATCGTCGTAGCTACTAATAATACCAGACTCGTAATCGCCACCATGATTAAAAATTTCATTTTTAATTTCATATATACGCCCTCTCCTCTCACCTAACATTCCAATGAATAAAATACTGAATTAAGTGTCTTAATATAAAAGATTGCCAAGTTACATCATAATCAACAAACGATGTAACCTGGCAATCATAGATGTAACATCCTTAGACCCATGGCTTTGCGTCCCCACCTTTAGATTGGTTTGCCCATATATGGTATTTTCCTCTATTTTTCGACATTTTTCTTCAAATCCCTTTCGCTTCGCTAAAAAAATAATAGAACCTCCCAATTAAGGAGGTCCGCTATGTACCATATTCTTCGTTCTTTCATACTATAAACAGCCTAGTACCTTATCTGCATTAAAAACGCTGCCACTTTAGCAGTCTTTTTCCGTCCTGCTTCGTTGTCGCCGCCTTACAGATTCCCGATCTGCGCGGCTCCTCCGCCTTGCAGGTCAAAAAAATCCTCGCTAAAATATCTATAGTTTTAGCAGATGAAGTACTAGAATGCTTAAAATGTAAGGGAAGTGTTATCTTGGTTTTAAAATCTGATTTTCAAGATACCTTAGAGTTTTTCATTTTCTCAAATCTTCCCGTCCTTATGAACCCAGGTAATGCTATGAATGTAGTTGTTTCCAATGAAATCATTCCTACAGCTCCCACTGCTCCTCTTACTTCCACATCTGCGGTTCCAACTGTCGCTACAGCACCTGTACTTGTTATCACCCCAGAGACGTTAAAGGCATTGCAATCTTATACGATAAACAATTTTCCAGATATAGGACTTCCTCAGGATATTGCCCAAATTGCCAAAGATTTCATTGCAAATCTTCCCCCGCTCATCCCAATTACTCAAACCACAGCTGTTAGCACAGCTGTAACTATATAAGATATCGCATCAAATAAGTCTTGCAACTCCAATACCGATCCATGTAGCTGCAAATCCAAGCAGAAGATTAAGTCCAATGTTATACAACGCCATTATCATATTAGAGTCCTCCAGTACACGAAAGGTTTCGTAACTAAAAGATGAAAACGTAGTTAAACCACCAACAAAACCAACGGTAATCAGTAGCCGCCAATAGGGATTTACAATAAAACGTTCTGTCGTCAGTGTCATAAATATGCCAATAATAAAACACCCTACCACATTTACAATGAGTGTTCCATAGGGAAAATCAGCTCCAAACCGCTCGGCAGCCCATACGGAGACTAAATAACGAGCTGTCGCCCCAATACTTCCTCCAACGGCTACCGCTATGATTCTCAACATCCTTATCACCACCTCATCCTTACACATTATACTCTTATCCACGACCTCCAGCAAAAATTTTTAGAAAATCGCTACGCGTCCTTTAAAAAACCTAAAGCGAATGGAACCACAAAGACGCAAAGGACACAAAGGGGGTTTATTTATTTTTTCGTGCACTCCTTTGTGTGCCGCGTTAGCGGCATTGTGCCTT
>NZ_JAJHJB010000077.1:0-9069 GCF_020819555.1 Pelosinus baikalensis | reverse complement strand
TGGCAATATTCATATTGTCACTAGTCCGCATAAAAATCACCTTCTTTTCATGTATTTAAATAATTACTACTCTTAGAGATATGTGTGGTTAGTACATATGTTCGATTGAGCGGTTAAAGAAAAAGGCGGATGCACCGCCTTGTATATATAATACCACTCTAAAAGCCTAAACGGAATCCGCTTAAGCTTAAATTTTTATATCAGTATATAATTTGTGACTGTTTTCTATTGCAGAAACAATTTGGCTCCATTGCTCCGCATTCAGAAATACCTGTCCATCGTTTAACACGTAAGCTGGAATTCTTCCTGTAACGCCTTGACCAAAACTCGCTACTGATAAAATACCATCAGCAATTAGTATTGATACACCATTAGCAGCAGGAAGAGGGGAAATGTTTTCAATAAATAGTTGTCGATTAATTGTTGCTTTCATTATTAGTACCATCACTTTTAAGTAATATTGGATAATAGTATTTTACCATGATATTTACAGTATTTCTCTGACTATTAACGAAAAACTAGGAAAGAATATACTTTGGAATTAAACAGAAAGGATATGATTAAAAGAAAATGAGTGAACAAGCACAGCCAACAAAACGAACTTGCGGTACGTCAGAAGTTGATCGAAGATTATTGAAAGAGTCAGCGGAGTATCGGGCAGCTCGGTCCCAGATCGAAAGTATGACACAGCATTTTATGCAAAGTGCTCGTGCCAACGCATTGACTGATGTTACCAAAATCCCAGTTGTTGTTCATGTCGTTTGGAATACGCCGGAGCAAAATATTTCTGATGAACAGATTCAGAGTCAAATTAAGGTATTGAATCGTGATTTTCGGGCGAAAAATCCAGATATTTCTCAGGTTCCTGTCGTTTGGAAAGATCGTGTCGCTGACCCTTTGATTGAATTTTATCTTGCTACCGAGGATCCCAATGGTAGGCCGACAAATGGTATAACAAGGACAAAGACAAATAAGTCTTCATTTGTGACTAAAGATGAACCAGTTAAATCAAAAGCCAGTGGAGCCTTATTATTAGAAAATATTATGTCTTTAAATGCAAGGCTAGTGCTTCTTTTACAGAATATTACCTTCTAATAGTTATCCAAAGATTTAGCTCCTAGTTTGCTTTTCTATACATAAAGGATGAATATCAGGCAATAATAATAGTTATCAATAATTTTCAGGAGGAATTAATATGGATGAATTGAGACTTGTACCGTTTGAAGTTGCAAATATTAAGGAGGATATTAATGAGATTCCAGAAGGTGTTCAATTGATGAAGGCTCCTGAAATATGGGAGGATAGCAGACGTGGGAGCGGAGTCGTAATTGCAGTCTTAGATACGGGCTGCCAAATAGACCATCCCGATTTAAAGGACCGTATTATCGGTGGGCGTAATTTTACATCTGACTATAATGGCGATGAAAATAAGTTTGACGATGGAAACGGGCATGGTACACATGTGGCGGGTACGATTGCCGCCGCTGAAAATAACCAAGGTGTTGTTGGTATTGCTCCGCAATCAAATCTTTTGATTCTTAAGGTTTTACAAAATAACGGAAGTGGTAGTTATCAAAGTCTTATCGATGCCATCAACTATGCAATTGATTGGAAAGGACCGCAGGGGCAAAATGTACGTATTATATCGATGTCTTTGAGTGGTGAACAAGATAATCAAACACTACATGAGGCAGTCATTCGGGCAACAAATGGCGGGATTCTTGTCGTCTGCGCGGCTGGAAATTCAGGTAAATCTCAAAAACTATTTCCAGGCGCTTTTAATGAAGTTGTCGGTGTAGGAGCAGTGGACTTAAACAAAAAAATGGCTAAATTTAGTACTATGAATAATGAGGTCGATATGGTCGCACCTGGCGTTAATATCTATTCTACGTATCCTGGGAACAAATATGCCAGTCTTTCCGGTACATCCATGTCCACTCCACATGTTGCTGGCGCAGCGGCTCTCATCATCAATCAGTGCGAAAAAGATTTTGGGCGTACCCTTACAGAAGATGAAATTTATGCACAGCTATGTAAACGGACAGTCACATTGGGCTATCAAAAAATGAAGGAAGGCAATGGTTTCTTGGATCTTACAGTTGGGTACCAAAGTGTTATAAACCCCATGAAGGTAGAAACACGAGAACCTGCCTATGTATAGATCTCAAATTCAGTACTTGAATTAGCAAAAATCGACGGCTGATAAAATATATTTAAAAGAATATGTAATCTCAAATTACCGATTGGGTGTCAAAGTGCTATAACCCCCATGAATTGATTGACCATATAAATTCATGGGGGTTATAACATATAGTTTTGATATCAGTCTTGCCAAATGTAGGTAATGCATTTCCTAGTCTACCTTAGTGGTGGGAATTTCCAGTTATCAGACGGAAATAAAAAGAAAATTGTACATTGAGCTATTAGGTGTGCAAGTAAAGTACAGAACACGTGCTATGACTCGTTCCACTTAAAGTTAGAGAGATCTAAGAGGACGTAGGGCAAATAGTAGTTCTGTGCCTTAAGTGAAACGAAGGGAATGAACATAACTATGAATGAAACAAGAGTCTTTAGCCTAGATGCCGAACAGTGGCAATTTAGATGTTCTCACCATGAGATACAGAATCCAGCAAATCATCATAGCAATTATCACATTTACTTTAATAATCAGAATGGGAAAATTGTCAACCCGTTTATTTATTGTGATCTTAATAAACATATGATAGCAACAGTTATATTTAAGGTTACTATGCGATCAGTCTCTTTGGTGGAAAATAGAGTAATAAGACTGGCTATTGGAAATAGAGGTATTGGCGAGGGAGTGAAAATGACAGAGTATCTTCCAGTTGGTTCAGATTGGAAGACATATGAAGTTAAAGTTCAAAAGAGTATGGGAGGCCCTGTCCGAGTTGGTGTTTATTGGTACGATAACAATCCTATTAATATTGCTCTTGATGGAATGAATACAACAATAAGCCAAAAATATTAATTGGAAAGAGGTGCGCTAATTTGGGAATCGCTATCTCGCGCAACGGGCAACTTGCGTATATCGCAATAAATTCTTGGGATATAATTGTCATGAATATAGAAAAAAAAATGGTGGTTGAAACACTGACTGTAAGTGACTACTTAATGGGAGTTATTATTTATGGGATCACAGCTACGCCAGATGAAAATATCATTTATTTGGCATTAGATATCGGTGTATTAGCAATTAACGTTCAAACAAAGGCAATAGTAACAATTACTTCAAAAGAGGCGATGGGAATAGCAGTTACACCAGATGGTAAGTTCGTACTCGCTTCACACGAGAATGAAATATCTGTGATTGAGATATCTACAAATCGGTTAGTCAATGAAATCAATGTAGTTGGTACTTTAGTTGGATTAGTAATCGACCCAAATGGCAAGTTTGCATATGTTGCAAATTTTGGTGCCGGTAAGATCGTTGTAGTTGATATTTTTTTAAGTAAGGTAGTAACTGAAATCGATGTAAATAGTCCGTTTGCAATAGCAATTACTCCTAATGGCAAATTTATTTATACTGCTAATATTAGTACTAACATAGTATCCGCAATTGATATAGCTACAAAAAGTGTTATGTCTATATCTTTAGGAACGGAACAGCCTGATGGAGTTGCTATTACTTCAGATGGAAAATTTGTCTGTTTCAGGAGTGAGAAGAATATATTAATAATTGATATAAATACAAATAAGATAGTTTCAACGATAAATGTTGATCCATATGCATTCCTAAGTTCTAACAAAATTGCAGCTTCTCCAAACAGCAATTTTGTCTATACTGGTAGGGAAAAATCTTTAATTGAGATAAATGTAGATGAGAAAATTCCTTCTATAATTTCATTTTAAAAAATAAATGTGTGAAGCGAATTAGTTACCTAAAATCATAATAGAAATTTCATGTGAGTAAAAAAGATCTGAGAAGGAAGACCTTTTGAAAATCTTGTAAGGGGTAAAGCAGTGGAATTCAGAGGTGTATAAATAATTTTATAAACACTTTTGAATTAATAATAAGGAGGACGAAGAATGAACCTAGATTATAAATTTGGTGTTATTATAAAAGGGGATTTTCATGATATACAAATTAGTGAAACACCTATAGCAATTCTAGATACTGACCCGCCATATGTTGGGTTTCCACAACAATCAAGAAAAGTATCTTTTAGCCAATATAGTAATGGTCAGTTGGTTATTGTCTCCAAAGGATGGAAAGTTCAAGAAACTAAAAAGGTTGGAGAGATCCCTGATTATCTACTGCAAGAAATAATGAAAGAAGATACTCGATCAGTCCCAATTCGATAGTACAATTATAACCTTAAATGAAGAAAACACAGCCCATCCACTAGTGGATAGGGCTGTGTTTTTATTGTACTAATTATTTATGGTTTGTCCGTCGGTAATGTAGAGTGCAATACATAAGAATATATTTTTAAGTGGCAACCAAATGATTGCCCGCAATTAATAAAAAAAATTTCCAGCAAATAATAATTGAAGTATAATAGTTAAGGACAACTATTCTCAGTAGTTGTCCTTAATTGAATACGGGAGGTGATTGCCGATGCACTTTGAAACTAAATTCTTCAAAATCACAGTTTCAAGTGTCTTTGCTTGGATAATTTTTCAGATCATCCAAGCACTACTTAGGTAGCCTCTAGTATTCCTCTTTGCCAAGCGCTCCTACGCCAACAGGGGCGTTTTGGCGTTATTAATTTGATTGCGTATACGCAATTCGTATATACTTTAATATAGTTGATAAAGAGTTGTTTGTCAATAATTATGCCCATGGGAGAAATCTTTATACTCTGAAATCTATGTGAGCACAGTGATCATGCATCAGCTTTAGCTCAACTATTGCAAACCTTTAAGCTAAAATTTGTAGAAATTTGGCAGGAGTTCTTTGGCTTTTATGGAAATAATAGAGCAGTTTATAATATTCTACGAAAAATTACATTGGAGAGTGTTCAGATGTTAGTATTTTTTGCAGTATTATTTATTTCAATTTTGGTATTTATATGCTATGTTAATTTTCGTGTTATTACTAAATTTGATAATACGATAAAGTTTTGGGAGACACTTATACCGGTGTGGAATACGTATATTCTTGCTAAACAAGTAATGTCTAAACCGGGTTTGTATACATCTGGAATATTTATAATCGGGTTAGTAAGTGTATTCGTTATGATGCAAATTCTAGGATGGTCTTTTCCAACAGAAAAAACAATGACACAGTTGCATAATTATAGATGGTTTTTTGATCTTTTAAAAATTATATATGCCATATTGACAGCATACCTATGGGGAGAGGTCGCACAAGCGCTTGGTAAAAATCGCTGGTTACATCGGGTTATGGCATTTTTAAGTTTACCTCTTATTATTACAGTACCTATTATGGCATTTGATAGTAGTCAGCCAGTAAAAAAGAGTCAGGAATAAAGTGGATTTATTGGGAGATGGGGACAAAAGAATCAATGATCATCACATTAGAGCGGTGTGAGTATTAGTAAAGGAGTGGTGTCTTTATGGCAGAGGATAAGAAAAAGCAAGAAATTCTTGCGACAAAGGATGGCTGGATTGTAGGTGGTAAAAAGTACCCTAAAGAACAGCCACCTCCGGAAGTTGTGCAGGAATTGGCAAAAGCGATTCAGGGACTGCTGAAAAAAGATTTACATTAAATAATGATCATTGGTAACGGTGATAAGCTATAAGAAGACACAGCTCTGCTCCACTAATGGATGCGCTGTGTCTTCTTATTATAAGTAGCTAAAGGAACTCCTTGTGTACTTATGACAAATTACCCAGATTAATTACATATAGAAAAATAAATATCGTCGTTATACTGATTCGAAAAAGTTTTCAATGCATATTCTAGTAAAATAGTAGCAGGATTTAAAGTCCTTAATAAATTTTTATACATCTTACCAATTTAAGTCGTACTTAAAAATTAAAGGCTAACGGGGATATATCCGTTAGCCTTTAAAAGGGCTTGTAAGTTAGGGGTTTTTTTGTTCATGGAAGCAGTAGTCATGTTGGTTCCTGTAACGGATTTTGGGCAATTAACATAAAATAATCTGAAGAGAAATAAGAAGGAGTGAATACTTTGGATTGCCAAGGTCTAACAGGAAAGGTGATATTACCTTGTGATGTTGAGTATAATAGGGCGAGACAAGAATACAATGAGGCGATCAACAAATGCCCTTTGGCGATTTGTTATTGCCGTAATGTACAGGATATAATTAATGCTTTATTATGGTCAGAAAGACAAGGGGTACAAGTGAGGATTCGTTCTGGAGGACATCATTACGAGGGCTACTCTGTCGGTACGGATAAACTGGTCATAGATACTTCTTTCATGAATGGTATCAAGGTCAATTCTGAGGACGATACCGTTGAAGTACAAGCTGGAACGCGGCTCATGCATTTATATAAAACCCTCTATAATTCGGGATATGCTTTTCCCGGTGGAACTTGTCCGACGGTGGGGATTTCTGGGTTGGTATTAGGAGGCGGTATAGGCTTATCTACACGATATTTAGGGCTTACGACTGATAGTCTTATTGAAGCACAAATGGTAGATGCTAATGGAAACCTGTTAACAGCAAATAACTGCCATAATGAAAAATTATTTTGGGCGTTGAGAGGAGCTGGAGGCGGGAATTTTGGGGTCATGACCTCATACAAATTCCATTTGAAGAAGATAAACAAAATAACGCTCATTCAGCTAAAGTGGGGTAATAAGTCTGCTAGGCTTGAATTTTTACGAGTCTGGCAAGAGTGGTTAAGAAATTTAGATCCGAGGATCAGTGTCTTCGGTAGAATATACAAGCCAGGCCCTTGGCTTTTTGGATTCTTTTATGGATATCCTGAGGAGGCTAGACAGATTCTAGAGCCTTTTTTAAGTATACCTGGAATAAATTTCCAGAATATTGAGTATGTAGACTTTATTGATGCTGTAAAGATAATAGGGGAAATCTATCCTAAGCGGGAGGCTTTTAAAGCTACAGGAAGATTTATCGAAAGACAGCTTTCTCATTGTGAATTGGAAAGAATTGTAGACATTATAGAAGTCGCACCTACTGAGGATAATTCATTTATTGGGCTGTACTCATTAGGCGGAGCCGTCAGGGCTATGAAAACAGATAGTACCGCTTTCTTTTACAGGCAGGCTAACTATATAATGGGAATTTCGTCTAGCTGGGAGAATGAAGCAGCAGCGCCGGTCGTTAAAGAATGGGTAGCATCAGGGTTTAAGTATATTTATACTCTATCTGTGGGTTCATATGTAAACTTTCCTTATAATAATTTGCCAAATTATGAGTATGCCTACTATGGCGAACATTTACGAGAATTACGGTGTATCAAGAAAGAGTATGATCCTCATAATGTGTTTGAGTTTCCGCAAAGTATTAAAACTGTCTACTGTGGATAATTCTGCCCACTCTCACTTGTACAGGTAAATATAAATGGGAGGCCACAATATGAGAAAGCAATTGATCTTTTCTAATAACGGTTATAACTACGAATTTTAATGAGAATTAAATTTAGCCGTTAGACCGGATACGCAGAAACGTATCACTGGTAACGGCGAAAAACTATAAGAAAGACACAGCCCATCCATTAGTGGAGCAGAGCTGTGTCTTCTTATTATAAGCAACTAAAGCCCAAAACTTAAATACATTTTTAAGGGGTAACCAAATGATTACAATTGCTCTTAATTTTTTAAAAAAGCTTTCCAACCAATATCAAAATTGAAGTATAATAGTTAAGGACAACTATTCTCAGTAGTTGTCCTTAATTGAATACGGGAGGTGATTGCCGATGCACTTTGAAACTAAATTCTTCAAAATCACAGTTTCAAGTGTCTTTGCTTGGATAATTTTTCAGATCATCCAAGCACTACTTAGGTAGCCTCTAGTATTCCTCTTTGCCAAGCGCTCCTGCGTCAACAGGGGCGTTTTGGCGTTATTAATTTGATTGCGTATGCGCAATTCGTATATACTTTAATATAGTTGATAAAGGGTTGTTTGTCAATAATTATGCCCATGGAAGAAATTTTTATACTTTGATTATACGTGAGTATAATGATCAGGCATCAGCCTTGGCTCAACTATTGCTAGCGCTTTAAGCTAAGATTTTTGTAGAAATTTGGCAGGATTTTTTTTCTTCTTATGGAATTTTATAACTTATAATATAGAACCGGAAATGGACAGATATATTAAAGCTGCTTGGGGAATCTAAATTTAGGACTTTGATTTTTAGTAAGCGTAAATAAAAAATCACTAAAAATCAATCTTTAACTGAACCTGTTGAAATAGTGGGTATAGGTTTTACAGATGAAGAAAAATTGCAACCAACAGAAACAATTAGATAATAGCTACTATTGGGAATGTGAAGAAGTGAAATTCAATAAAAGAAAAAATGGATATTTTTAGAAATGAGGACTAACCTAATGACACCTTTTTCTTTATGGCTACAAATATATATTAAAGAAAATAATCTATCTCAGGCAGACCTTTGTAGAAAGACTGGTTTTGATGATGCCACCATAAATGAACATTTCCGCGGGGTTCAATCACCATCACGAAAAAATATAGCGGTATACGCTAAAGCCTTTAATTTACCGATTGATTATATCAATGAGATAACAGAGCTATACATAGATCAAGGTGAGCTTATTACTGGTAGAGATAAGATATCAAGATTGTATAAAGCCTTATCTCTATGCAATAAGAAAAAACTTATTGCATACGCTGACAAGTTGCTAACCGAGCAAGAAAATTAGACAAAATGGAATTGCCTTTGGCTCACTCATAACGAAATGGAGGATTGATGATATGGAAATACGTGATAAGGTACTATCTAATGATGAAAAGAAAAGATATCGTCAGGAATACAAAGCTTTAAATGAAAAAAAGTAAAAATCTAAACGTAAAATTTCTTGTCCTCTTAAAGCAAGATCCAGACGGGATTTTTTTATAAGATACAATTGGACCATCAATTTATGAAAAATAGGAGGGGAACCTTATGTATGTCGCATATGTTTACTTTATA
>NZ_JAJHJB010000076.1:0-9087 GCF_020819555.1 Pelosinus baikalensis | reverse complement strand
CTAAACCATCTTTCTCTCCAATTTCCAACGTTCTTCTGACTTCTATAGGAATAACCACTCTTCCAAGGTTATCTAGCTTTCTTACAATACCAGTTGATTTCATGATATAATTCCTCCTCATTTTAAATGCATTTTATAGATTGCATTCTCTTATTAAAAACTTTCATATTGGTTAAACTATCAGCAGGAGGTGATCACTTTGAAAAAAGCACTTATTTCTGGTATGTTTTCAAGTGTCTCCGATGCCGAGTTGATTACCCAAATGCTTGATTTTGCTGATTTACAAGAAGATACTAATTTGTTGTACAAAGATTTAAACCAGAGAAATGAAAAGAATCGCTAAGTTAATTAAAACTATTGTTTACCGTCCCTACTAGAAGAGGTAGGGACGGTTTTTTATAATTAATTCTGGGATTAAAACTCATGCGTAATCATTATGCGACCAGTACCTCCACGGACTCATCCTCCGGCTTAAAGAATATCTTTTGCTCAAAGGCTTCCTGAACGGCTTTAACGTGACTAATGACAAGCACTACACCAAACCGACTAGCAACCTGCTTCACCGCATCGATAACCATCGGTAAAAACTCATCCGATTGACTCCCAAAGCCCTCATCGATCGTAAGCCAGTCCACCTTTGAGCCAGCACGCCGAGCCAATAATTCCGCTAAAGCAAAGCGAATGGCAAAATCTATGCGCAGCTGCTCTCCACCGCTATACGTCTCATAGATGCGCTCACCAGCCCAGTCACCAACAATGATATCTAAGGTCTCTGCCATACCGCTTCGGCTTTTCAGTTCCTTTTGCGTTTCAAACTTGAGGTAGTTCTTTCCACCGGACATCTGCCCCAGAATATCATTGGCAATTCGCTCGAGTTCAGGTACCGCATTTTCAATAATAAGAGCAGGGATTCCGTCTCTACTAAATGCTTTCACAAGAGTCTGGTACCGGACTACTTTTTTGGACAATGGCGCCATTTCGTCCACCAAGGTCTGCCGAGTGATTTCATCAGCTGCCAATGCATCCAGTTTCGCTTGTACACCTCCGAGAGCAGCAACTAAACGTGTTAGCTCATCCCTAGATACTTGGAGTGTTGTCTGCAAGTTTGTGCATTTATCTTTGGCAGCCTGCTCCAATCCTTTGGCATCCCCGATGATAGATTCATATTCTGTTTCAAGTTTGGTTGCTTGCTCTGTAAGGGTATTAATTTCTGTGTTGGAGCGATTAATAATTTCAGTAGCGGAAGTCGATACTTCCCGAGCTATCGCAAGCTGATCTTTTGATAAGAGATACGGCTGCAGCAGCTTTATTTTTTCTTCCATAGCTGGAAGTTCTTTTAACCCTTCGGCCAATACACGATACTGTTCACGCATAGATTCGATCCTAGTTTCAAGATCTATTTGGCGAGTTAGATATTCACTATTTTGCTTCTTATAGGTATCCAGAAGCTGAATCTGACCATCTAGTTTGGCAAAGGCTTCCGCATCTAGCTTTAAGGTACTTACTAACCCCTGCAGCCTAGACCATTCTGTAGCGTGATAATTAAGACCATCCATCTGCGCTTTTAAATCATCTTGTTGTTTTTGCAGATTTTCTGCATCAGGATTCTTAAGTACTTCAATCTGAGCTAGTAACTCTGTAATTCTCTCCTGGGCTTCTTTGGCATCTTTCAGAAAGGCACACTCTGCCCGATCTATATCAATGCACTGCGCATTTTGTAAGATGTTTGTCTTTCCTTCTAGCAACTTAATTTCCTTAGATAGATTAGCCTTTTTCATATCAAAACGAGTGACAGATAGTTCTAGAGCTTTTTGCAAATCCACCCATTGGCGAGAAAGATCTTCGTAGGAAACCCTAAGAGTGTCTATCTTCGCAAAATCAGATATCGCTTGCTTATAATCTGCAGCAGCCATTTTCAGCCGAGGTCGATCAGCTAGAATCGATTCCAGTTTAACTATTTCTGCATTCGTATTTTTTAGGCCGGTTACAACACCAGCAAGTTCTTCTTTTAAGCGTACAGCCTCAGTTTGTAAATTGTCCTGTTGATCTCTTTGAGTCTGCAGTACAGTAACTTGTTGCTGTGTCTGTTCATATTCCACGACTTTGGCCAAGATCGTTTCTTCTTGAAGCAAAAGCTTGTTGGCTGTATCCAAACGCCCCTGCTGCCGCTCACGTTCAATCGTCTTGGCGTCAATACTAACTCTCAAACCCTTTGCCTGCTTGTCAATTGCGTCGGCTTGCTGAATGCGAGCGACCAACACATTATGATCTACCTGGGCAATCTGCAAATCAGCTTCTGCTTTTTTAATCTGAGTTTCAATAGTGGCTTTTTGCACTTCATTGGCAAATTTCAGTGTCTCAAGTGTGACTTTATCAACTAACCGTCCGTCAATTTCGGACACTTTGACTTTGGCCTTTTCTAACTCTAAATTAGTTGCTTGCAGCTTTGCCTTCGCTTTTTCCTGGAGCGTTTCGTACTGATCCAGCTGCAGCACCTGAGCTAAAATTGCTTTACGCTGCCCCGCTGGCCTAGAGGTAAATTCATTCGATTTGTTTTGCAAAATCATACTGCTAGATGAAAAGGTTTCTGCATCTAAATTCAGCAAGGCAATAATCTTTTTCTGCGTCTCAGCAATACTAGCACCGGATTCACTAGCCCATAATGCACCAGACTTACGCTGCAGCTCTAAAGTGGTTTTCCCTTTACCTTTTGTACTGCGAGTGCGAATGGTTCTATAAATCTCGCCTTGGTGCTCATAATCGAATATGACTTCTGCTTCAGTAGTGCCAATGCGGACCATATCATCCGCACTGGTGCCAGGCTTCGTGGTACCATAAAGCGCGAACATAGGGGCAATCGTAAAGGCTGTACTTTTACCTGCTCCGTTAGGGCCTGCTATTGCGCTACATGTGATATTAGACAAATCAATATCAGCATAAGGAATGGCGCCAAAGTTTTTAATCTGAATGCGTAGAGGTCTCATTGCTTACCAACTCCTTTGATTTACTAATGGCGTATATCTTCTTACCTTTTTTATGAATACCCCAATTGATCAACTTCTTATAGAGGTCTGATGCAGCCATTTGATAAGAGGCCGCAATGAGAATCTTAGAAACTTTACTTTCAACAAGGAATCTTGCATCCTCTGGTGTTAAGTCTTGCGGATACATCGGTCGTGCTTTATATAGAGATAAACCTCTTCTAACACATTCAATAGGGGTTGGATCTTCTGGCTCTACTCTTTTGAGTACTACCTGGCGCGGAGTCGTTCTCCACGCCATTTCACCAGGGATGATGATCTCTGCATTTGCCATATGCTAAAACACCTCCACCCCATGAAATTTCAAACCCTCTATCCAACGCTCTTTTACTTCTTCCGTACAATGAGCCATAGCATCAGTCCATGTAGCATCGCGCCCGTGTTCCATCTTAAACTTCATTTGATAATACAAGCTTTGCTGATTATGAGGTAATCGAGGATCATGCTTCACTGCGCACTCTTGGCATACATCTGGTTTCGGTGGTAAAAGCATCATGGATGACATCGGAATTTCCTGAATTTCAATGATCTTCCCCGTTCGCTTGCTCTTAAATGTATGCATCTACTACCACCTCCAAGCAGCTGGTATCAAATCCGCCAGTTCTACCATCTAGAAGAACTAATTGAGTCCCGCAAGCCTTCCAAGGCTCGCTCCTAGTAATCCATACTTGCCCTTTGTATTTAGTTGCTTCAAAGCAATTAATCATACGAACTTTAGTTCCAATAGGCCACTTAACATTTTTAACTTTTGCTTTTTTAGGCATTTGCTAGTACCTCCTGAGCTGCAAAGTCAAAAACTTCTACTACTTTACCATCAGGAAAAACTACCTCTCGACCTTTACCTAGTGTGCCAAACAAGCCAAAGGATGCCCAATTGCAACCGTTACCCACGTCTTTCTTGTCTTTCGCACCTAGCCCCGTTGTTCTGCCAATGCATTGCTGAGGAGCATCGTCTGGTTTACCACCAGCGTCCATATGTTCCTTAATGGTTGCGACCTTACCGCAAGCTGGGCAAACAAATGCAACTGCATTCTTTGATTCAAAGCGAGTTTTCATCTCAGCTTGCCAGTCTTCCAACGTTTGCTTTATCATGCTGATACCTCCGAAATTGGATATAAACTCCATGCAAAAGCTATTTCCGGCCCCATGATACTTACAACAAGATAGTAAATTACCTTTCCCTTCCACTCGTTGCGATATATTCCGTACAGCTCTGGATTAGGAATCATGACCGCCGTATCTCCTAATGCGTAGTTGTCCCGAACATCTAGTCCTACGTGCTTCTTGAATAAATTGTCCAGCCGCTTAGATTTTTTAAATTCTTCAAATTGCTCTGAAGATAATTGAATAATTTTCTCTATCTCGTTGATCATGACGCACCTCCATGCTGTGTTTTAAAAATATCATCTGGATTGTTGTGTTCCTGACAAACATCCAAATCAGGACCTATCTTGGTTTTGCATTTATTGCACATTGGTCTATCGCAAGTCTTTCCTTCGCCCACAGGATAGTCACATAAGCTAGTGATGGGCTTTCCGCAGTAATGGCAAGGCGTAACTGGTTTACGTCCCCTGCTGCAAATCATAATCACACTACCATCAGAACCTACAAGACATTCACAAGGCATCAGCTGGCACCTCCATCAATTCAGCCGTCATAGCTGCCAATTCATCAATCTCCAATGAATCAATTTCTTGATTACTAGCCCACTTTCTTAGCGCATCTATAGGTCCAAGAACTTCTGTAATCTCAGCATCACGCAATCGATCTTCGGAACGTTTTACATCACCTTTGATTTCACTGACGTAGTAGACGCCTGCATCATATAAAGATTTTTCTAATGTTCTTCGATTGAGCTGCCGATTAAGCTCCTCACTGCATGTATAGTGAATTCGAACAATCGCATCCTTAGGACGTGGTCCATGATCTTCTTCATCATCCTCGCCCCAATCCCAACATAAAAAACCTTCAATGACCATTTTTACTCCGAACTCATCTAATTTATAGGTCACAAAGCGTCTTGCTGGAGTATCAATAAATCTAGAATCAAACTTCTGCCCATCCCATTCATGAATCCAAAATCCTGCATCTACTTTCTCATCATTAAAGCTAAGTCGTTCAGGAGATCCACTATAAAATACATTCCCATTCTGCTGAGGACGATGGATATGACCTAGCGTAACCAGATCATATCCTGCAACTGCCTCAGTGGTAAGGATTGCTTCCTGCTGCATCAACACATCCTCAAAACCTGTATCAGCCAGATCATATGTAAAATGACCAACAAGGATAGATGGACTATAGTTACTTTCCCTTCGAAATTCTTGGCAAGTCTCCGTTATATGGTCCGTCATCATCTGATGCACTACATGCGCCGGTAATCCACGATACTCTTCCTTATTAACAAAATTTGATCTATCCATCCCTGGGACGCATACTAGCGAAAAACCATATTCACCATCATGGTCGCACCAAATTGGCTCTGTAGCGATTGTTACCTTAGGCAGCTGATAATCTTTCAATAACTCATACGCACTAATAGGATCATGACTTGGAGTACCTGAAATTATAAATATCTCAATACCTGCTGCAGTTAGTTTTCGTAGCCATGCAGTGCAAGCTCGAATCTCCTTACTTGCCTTTTCTAGAGCAATATCAGCTTTTCGAAACATATCACCAGCAACAATTGCGATGTCACAACCTTCTGCTATCATCCGATCCGCTGTCCAGTCCATAGTTCGACATATATCATCGAATCGAGCGGTAGCAGTGGGACCAGAATAACCTAGCCCCCAATGTATATCTGCTATATGAGCTATTTTCATGCCATATCACCTGGTAGTGCAGCTGACATAAGTAAGTCTTGTAATTCTTCCTCATTGGTTTTTGCTATAAAATCAATCACAGAACTAGCTTCAGCCGTAGTCAGATCATTAAGTGGCTTATTTTTTACATATTGAACAATGGATTTAATGCCACTCTCATCAACATTCTTTCGCTTGGCATCACCAACGATTTTGCCATACTGCTTGTCCGACAATTTATTGCCTGTAGGTGGATTAAAGGAAGAACGTTCATCACTAGCCTTAGGAGTGGCACGCTGCTTTTCAAGCCTTTCTTTAGGCGCATCACTGCCTTCACCTTCCAGCCAAGCTTCTAATTCATCTTCCGACTGACTGAAAATACTCGAACTTCTAGTTGCTGATAAAACAGCATCCACTAAAGATCTTTTCTTTGCCATTTTCAAAATGGTATTCCATTGATCGATCAGGTCTGTGTTTTCAATCCGGTATTTGGCATATTCAGCACCAGTCTTTTTGTTCTTGAAGATTTTATTTACTAGCGCTTCTTTGTCTAAGCTTTTAGGTACGTCACTCTCATACACCCAACGATATCGATACTTACTTTCATAGCTGCTTGCTTCGCCAACACCTTCGGCAATGATAGTGCCGGTCTTACGATGCACGATTTGCATAGTAATCTCCGATAAGTAATATCCAGTCTTAAAATCCCGAGTGTCATTTTTGGCTTTTACAATAGGAGCAAATCCATATAATTCACATAGCTTTTCTGCACCTGGCTTATAAAGGGTAGGCTTGTCCGTACCTGGGATAATTCCATAATCTAAATCCTTAACCATAACCTGCTTGAAGAATTTCTGAACCAGATCAAGCTTAGTTGTCATTTCAGCTAATCGAATTGCCATATCACTCGCCCCACTAGAATCCATATCAAGCAACGCTCCGCTTTGTTGCTGTGGTGCTAATATTGTTACGTTATTTTCCATTACGCCACACCCCCTGTTACTACACGACGAGTAAGATTGCCTTACCAATCCTCTCCCTCTATTACCTGAACCCCTCCCGCAGGTTCCCATCCTGGTTTTCCATTCAGGTGCATGCATTTATGGCAAGCGTCATGATTTGACCGATCCTGAAATTTGCAAGTAGTGCATGAGGCACCAAGATTAACAACTTTCTTCATTTTGATTTCCTCACTTTCGTATTTGTTAAGGTGGACCATGTCGCAAGACATTTAGGACATTGATATACAGCTATGCGAATATAGTCCTCAATTTTAACCCCTGGTACTTTGCAAGCTACGCAGCTAGTTAGCGGCTCAATGTTGCTCATGTTGCAGCACCTTCTTCCTACTAACCTCAACCCCTATGAGATATGCCAAACGGCACCAATACTTAGCAGTAATTTTACTCATTACCTTTCCCTCCGATTGACCACTATGTACTGCACATGGTACAATAATGGTGCAAATTTGATCTAACCCTTTAAAGTCGCTTGCGGGCCAACGCAGGTGACTTTTTCTTTGTGCATTCCCAAGGATATAAGAGCATTCTTCAACTTATCATAGGTTTCGCAAATAACACTAAATCGAGATTGCTCATGCTCATCTATGATTCCATCTGCAAGGATATCTTCAAGTTCAGTCCGCGTATTCTCAGCATCACTTAGAAATTTCATGACCTTCATGCCTGCCAATACAGGCTCCATTTTCTCGAAAGAAAGACCGATCGCCTGACCAGCAGGACAATGGCAGCTACAATAGTTCATGATTAACTTTCCATCTTGCTTTAAAAATTGATCAATAGCTATCAATTCATATGGATCTGGTAGCGCACGATTATTCTCAATTTTCATGTACCTTTTTCGGTCAATTCCACACTCATTTGCTACTACATCTTGGGACTTTTTATGACGCTTTCGTGTCTCAATAAACACTGCTTTCACCCCCTCTCCATGAGATAATGAGCTAAGAGGACACTCCTTACGTTCTCACCCCCACTCAGCCTGTCTATCCGGACAGGCTCTTTTTTTAGATAAGAGCAATAGCCAAAAGCGCCATACCGCCAACAACTAAAACCCAGAGCTTGTCACCGTCCTCATTTTGGACTACAGTCTTTGATTCTGTTATACCAAAACGAATATTTTTGATAACGATCATACAGTCACTCCCTCTTCAAGTAGAAGCTAATTAATTTAGAAGCTTAACCTGCCTCCAAATTTTCATCTTTTACAGGTGGATTACTTTTAAGAGCAATTTTTAAAGCATTTATTTTTCTTTCTTTGTCGTCTTCAGCAGGTTCATGTATTCGCACATAAGTTATAAATTGACGACCTACCTTACATTTTTCTGTAGAACTTGTGACTGACATCCTGTCGCCTCCCTCTCTGAAACTCGGTGAAATTTAGATACTCCATCCCGATAAACGCAGGGTTGTTCAAAGACTAGCTCCCGTTTTCCATTAGGAAATTCATTTACATATACGATTAATTGGGATTGTCCAGCTCGAAGTTGAACATTTTCATTTGCATTTTTGAGGATCGCTTCTAATAGCTTTAGATCCATATGAAATTTTTTAGATTCTATTTTTCTCACCTCTTTAAGGAATTTCTTCTTGTTGCAATATCTTTTCAATCTCATCACAAAACTTAAAACATCGTTCACAGAAATCGGGGTCCCATAATTTTAAGCCACTAGGATCATTCAATATTTCTCTTGTATTCACTAACAGGGAAAAAGCCTTATTCCTCTCTTCTTTTGAGTATTTGATATACCTTACCTCCCTTAGAAGATATCCTCTGTGCCATTTAATGCTGCGCAGGAAACTATCACTTATTACCGAATTATGGTAGTAACCTGCCATAATCCAAAGTCTGGAGGTAATTATGTCGATTATTATTCGTTCAGTGTCCGGATACTGTCCATATCTAGATGCTGAGTATTCAATTGCTGTTAAGTATGCCGTAACTCGTTCTTTAAGCCAGCATGAGCCTGGATATAAACCAATAGGCTTTGATTGTGACGAATCAGAATCTTGTTCATATGGTGAACGTAATAAGTGCCCAATTTATGAAGATGAATTAGCAACTAACTAATAGTTAGAAGTTTTCCTTTTCATTGGTCCCATATCCACACCAGTAATGTCTTTTAATTTAAGCAGCGTGTCCCATTCCAGCCTCCAATTCGTTTTCGCACATTCTGGAGACTGAGGACACAAACTGCAAGGATCAGGAAAGTCAGGATCTTC
>NZ_JAJHJB010000075.1:0-9162 GCF_020819555.1 Pelosinus baikalensis | reverse complement strand
AAAATACCCTATAGGGTAGACTTTTTTTAGTGTCTACTCTATAGGGTACATTTTAGTTAGCACCTTCGGTTTTTATTCTTTGGATAAGTTCTTCACCGCTTGCTTTTATGATATTGACTTTAATACCTGTTTTATCGGTAAAAGCTTTATAAATTCCATCATCAATCCCAGGATAGTGTCTTGCGGTATATACGTTTACCTCTTTAGCCTCAGTTTCACTTTGTGGTGCAGCGGTTGGCTTCGATCCACACCCTGTTACCAAAATAGATACGGATAGAAGTGCTAAAAGCAGAAATGCAATAGTTTTTTTCATTCTTGGATAATACCTCTATGTGTTTATTGAAATCAATACTCTTTTCACTTGATTATTTTGATGAATAGCATATCTACATAGAGTTAGTCAATATGTAAACAGTAATTTTCACAAGAATATTAATTTCCATATATACCTTGAAGTGTGATAATAATAATTTTCAATATAACGAATGATTGCAAGAGGCGGCTAATTTTTCGGTAAAGTAGGCCTGCTGCTCAGGGCTCCATATCAGCTATAACGGTGAACTTATTTTACGTCAAATAAATAAATTTATTAAACGAACAAGTCAATTCCGACCCAACGGCTTCCCCGATGATGTTAATGTTAAAACAAGCAAGCACCACCCTTTTCAAGATAGGGTGATGCTTGCTCGTTGTCTTTGAAGCAAATATGATGTTTTTACCCTGCTAACGCTTACCTACATGATTTTGTAGATAGCTCTTGATCATCTGATTCTTTATAACGTAACGAAAGAATAACTACGGCAATGGGGGGCTTATTACTTTCTCACGAAATGAAAAGCTTCAGTCAGTGCAGAGATCTCTTTGTCCTTTTTAGCGTATAACCTAAAACGAGTAATGAATATACTCGGAATCAAGGAGCTAGTAAGGAGATTACAAGAAAAAAGGCAGACAGCACTTGTATAAGAGTGCTGATTTTCTTCTTTTGTGAAACTTTGAATCAATTAGAGTGCATTTTATTGGTGTAGGCTGGAATCAGGACTATTGTAGTAAAATATGAGGTTACTTTTCACACAGTCTGCCGTCCAATGTCATAAAGCTATAATGTAATAAAAAGGAAATAGGTTAATATCAATGATTAAAAAGTCGAGAAAAAGTTTCGATAAAATGCAAAAACACTTGACTTTTAAAAAGCACCATAGTGTTTTCCCCACCTAAATATTCAAACCAATCATCTATTTCAATTTGTAGTGTTTTTCTTAATCCTTTTAAAATGAAATAGATTGCATCCTTAAAATTCATTTTAGCGGTATCTTTTGTAAAATATGTACTTTTTGTACGGTTGACAAACATAAAAAGGGAATTATTAATTTGTTCCCTGGCTATTTCAAGAGAAGTCATAAAGTTTTTTAACATCTTTATCACCTAACAATGAGAAGATATACCCCTTAAAAGGGTATCCATCTCAATTGTTGATGACAAAACAAGCCTTTTCGCAACTTAGACAAAAGATTAAACCAGATGCCTTTATACAGCTTAATGAAAAATATGTAACCTGGTTTTACAGTGATGATCACTTTAATAAGTACAAGGGTTATCGATTACTTTCGATTGATGGCAGCATTACTGAAATTCCAAATACAGTTAACAACAGAGAACATTTTGGATATTATCATAACCAAAGTGATAGGCAACAAGCAAGAGCAATGGTATGTGTAATCTATGACATAGAAAATGATACCATACTGGAATCCGATATCCGCACTTGGAAAGCCGCTGAAAGAGATGTAGCAAAAGATCTTATCCAAAGACTTGAGCTTAAAGGCTTTAAGAATGACCTCCTTTTGATTGGTCTGCCATCCCCGCGTTTTTCCAATTCATAAAGTGAAGTCCTTTAGTGGTGAGGTGGCTGCCACGTCTCCCCACTTTTGACTCAACTAAACCAAGTTCGTTCAAAACTAACAACAATCGTCTGATTTCACTTTCAGTAATAGTAACCATAGCATTGGCGCATTCGGTTTCGAGAGACTTTCTGCCTACACCATCGACATGGCGGGAAAGAATGGCAAGCACTTGATAGGCTTTTTCCTTGTCGCAGCGGGCAGATAGATAGGTAATCTCTTGACTGAAATCAGTATGGATATTCAATATATAAGCAGGCAGACTTTCAATATGAACAGTATCGGTTGCTATAAATGAAATATATGCCACTGCATTGATCAACTCTCTGACATTACCTGGCCACTTGTATTTCAATAGTAAACTTTCCACCTCACGAGTAAGGGTGACTTTCTTACCGTGGTGTTTTTCCATAAAGAAATGAAATAAATGAATGATATCTTCCGGGCGTTCCCGCAGTGGCGGAACAATGATTGGCAGGACATTCAGCCGGTAAAACAAGTCCTGGCGGAAAGAACTCTTTTGGATTTCAGCCTGCAGATCTTTATTAGTTGCGGCTATCACCCGGAGGTTTACGTCGATTACTCTTTGGGAACCTACACGCATAATTTGGCGTTCCTGAAGCACCCTAAGCAAGCGTACCTGTACCGACAAAGGCATATCTCCTACCTCATCCAAAAAAATAGTGCCATTATTCGCTTGTTCAAATAAACCAGATTTCCCTTCTTTGATGGCTCCTGTGAAAGAACCAGCTTCGTAACCGAAAAGTTCGCTTTCCAGCAGGTTTTCCGGGAAGGAGGCGCAATTGATGGCAACAAAAGGATAGATAGACTGGGGAGAAGCATCGTGAATAGCATGAGCCATAAGTTCTTTGCCTGTACCGCTTTCCCCTGTAATTAATACGGTGAGATTTGTTGACGCAAGCCGCTTGACAAAGTTGATGCAATCCTTCATCCTAGGCGACTTTGTTTGGATGCTTGCAAAGGTATAACGGGTTACCAAACCTTTATCCCGTAATTTTTTGGACAGATTTTGTTCCAAGTGGCGAATATGAGTCACTTCCTGGAAGTCATAATATATTCCGGCAGGTTCGCCAAAATACTCAATTTTACTGCTGTTTACAAGTAAAGATCGCCCCTTGAATTCAATTAGTTCGTCAACAAGCATGCTTTGACTTGCGTTTGGCAGCAAGGTATTAGAGATGACATGTGAAAAATGTTTTCCAATAACATTTTCATCAATTCCAAATATTTGACCGAACTTCTTATTGTACAGCAAAATAAAATTATCCTTGTCAGACAGCAGGATCCCATTATGAGAAAGGTTGACAACAGTGTTAAGCTGAATATTTTTCATAAAGAGTTCTTTATATTGGCTTTTGATACCAATATCCATTGTGACAATAGTATCTGAATACTGAATAAGACGTCTACTTGTTTCTTGCGTATCAATATTGAAATAGTTCAATATTGATACAAATGTAGAAATATCAACGCACCGGTGACCTACGTCAATAACTGTTTGGATATGAGGCGGAACAGACTCCACTTCTCCAGGAGTAATGGCAATGTTAATATCAGTATAGTCTTTTCTACAGTCATAAGGGATAAGATTCAGGTGAGTAATGCCGATCTGATACAGAAAAGCCACTGATTCACTGGTTGTTTCCGGCGATTCATTGACCACCAGTACATTCGTACCTTTGGGAATTGCAGTAATTTTATAAATTTCGCTGTTGGGAAGAGTACGGCGCAGGACAATAATGCGACTATCGTGGGAAATATAATTTTGAGCCTTCATCGCATGGCTTTGGGCAGTTACTACAACGACATCAGTGGTAATGATGTCACCAGGTTTAAAATAAGACAAATAGTATTTATTTATAGTTACGCAACCCTTAAATACTTTTTCCAAGTTGCTTTGAATAAAATCGCTTAGATCCGTTGGAACCAAAGTAAGAATACCAATCGTCTTCATTTTTTCATCAATCCTCCTTTCTATAATTTGTCCATCTACAGACTAACTTTAAATCTAAATGGAAGGCAAGCCCTGATTTAATCATTTTTTATTGTACCATACTCATCAGTCTCTGTAATTAGAATTACCTAAGGTCGATAACAGCATTGTAACAATCCTTAATAGGTAACAAAACAGGTGATTAAAGCATCCTATTTCACCTGTTTTGTTGTTTATTATTGGATAAATCCATTATAATATTTATTCTTATTTCAATAGTCAATTAATTTTATGTTAAACGTTTATTATTTTTTACTACTCTCAAGTATTTGTATGCATGACTTTCATCTCATAATAAGGCAATATATCTTCTGATTATTTTGTTGTACTTTTGGCTTGAGAGTAAAATTTGGCACAATATTTGCAATATAAATAAAATGCCTAATCATGTTTGTGAAATATTCACAAAATTGTACAAATAGCGAATGCACTTATTATGAATATTGTTAATAAAGGAGGGAATATTTAACAATATTATTCTAACAAAGGGAGGATAGCTATCATATCCTAAATAAATTTGGATATTAAAGTAAATTTCCAGAATTAACAAAAAAAATCCCCTATCTTAAATATAAAATACTGACAAAGAGAAACGAGATTCGCAGTAAAAAAGGAGGATAAAATAAGTGGAAAATTTAGACGCATTGATAGTTAAAATCGCAAATTTAGTTTGGGGACCCTGGTTAATATTCGCCTTAGTTGGCGTAGGTGTTTTTTTTACATTAGGTACAAGGTTTCTACAAATAAGAAAATTTGGGTTTATTCTTAGAGAGACCTTTGGAAGAATATTCACAAAACAATCTGAAATTAAAGGGGAAGGAACACTAACTCCTTTCCAATCTGCAACAACAGCATTATCATCCACAGTAGGTGTTGGAAGTATTGTTGGGGTTGCAACGGCATTAGCCTTCGGCGGACCTGGTTCCATATTTTGGATGTGGGTTGCAGCATTTTTTGGTATGTGTACCAAATATGCAGAAATTACTTTAAGTATAGCATATAGAGAAAAAAATGAAGAAGGGCATTTTGTCGGAGGCCCTGTTTACTATATGAGAAAAGGGTTAAATTCTAAATTTTTGGCAGTATGGTTTTTAATCACTTTACTAATGAATACTCTGTCAGGAACTATGATTCAAACTAATGCTTTAACAGGTAACATTATACATTACCTCAATATTTCTCCTGATGTTGTTGGAATTATAGTTATAGTTTTAGTAGGGCTTGTTTCCATGGGTGGTATAACAAGAGTAGGTAAAGTTACGCAAACACTTATTCCCGTTAAAGTTTTTCTCTATTTTATATCAGGGATCATCGTTATACTATTTAATATCACCAAAGTCCCGGAAGCCTTTATGCTTATTATTACCTGTGCATTTTCCCCTGTTGCTGTAGGAGGAGGAATAGGTGGTTTTGCAGTAGCAGAAGCCATGAGATACGGAGCTGCTAGGGGCTTATATTCGAACGAAGCCGGTCAGGGTACAGCACCTATTGCCCATGCTACAGCAAAAACAGATCATCCTTCCCGTCAAGGTATGTGGGGCGTTGTAGAAGTTTTCATTGTTACCTTTGTTCTATGTACCCTAACTGCATTGGCCATTATAACAAGTGGTGTTCTTACAACAGGAGAATCACCAAATATTTTGACTGCTTTAGCCTTTGGAAAGGTCTCTCCTATTCTTTCATATATCGTAAGTTTAAGTATTATATTATGTGCTTACTCTACTATAATTGGATTATCCTATTATGGAGAATCTACAGTAAATTATATTGGCGGTGCTAAATTAGGGAAAGCCTATCGATATCTATCTTTAGTCTTCATTTACTTAGGCGCTGTAGGTGCTTTGAAAATAGTTTGGTCAGTGGGAGAAATTGCAATTGGTTTAGGTGTCGTTTCAAATATTATTGCATTGATTCTTTTAAGCCCACAGGTATTTAAACTCACAAGAGAATTTTTCACAAGTAAAGAAAATTTAAATGCAAATATTGATTATCGCAATGAGAATAACTAGAATTATAGATTTATAAAGATAAACAATTCGCTATTTTATAGGTATCTCTTGTATCAAAATATGATCCATAAAAAAACTGTTGAACTGCTGAAACGCATTTCAACAGTTTTTTCAGTGGTTTTGAACAATCTCACCCTTTTGTTAATTTATCCGTAAAGCAGAACGAGATGCAGGAACTACCCGTTGTTCTTCTGGGTTTGTTAGCGTAGATGCCTTATCTGTTGTTATCACTGTTAATGTGCTGCCACATTGTGGATTTATATTTGCTTATAGTATATCATTTACTTAAGTAAGATAAAAATGATTGATTTTAATCAATACGATCATTTTAAATAATACATGAAGGAGATTTTTTTATGGAATTAAGACAACTGCAGATATTTTCTACTGCTGCAAAAACCCTTAACTTCACAAAGACAGCTGTGGAGTTAGGTTATGTCCAATCCAATATAACGAGCCAAATTCAGCAGTTAGAGAATGAATTAAATGTCAAATTATTTGAACGGTTTGGTAGAAAGCTTCAATTAACTAGCGAAGGGAAAGCCTTCTTAAAGAATGCCGAGAAAATATTACAGCTATCCGAACGCGCAAAAGGGGAATTCTCACCTGAGATTTTTGGAGGAATTCTAAATATCGGGGTGGCTGAAACACTTTGCGTTTCCCGCCTTCCCCAATTATTACTTAGATATCGTAAGTTATATCCCCGTGTTGAAATCCGGGTTCAAACAGAAAATTGTACTCAACACATTGAATTAATCAGAAACAATACTATTGATATAGCCCTAACACTCACTAAAGAAATTAATCAACCGGATATGGAAGTAAGAGCACTTTGCGGTGAACCGATGGCTGTCGTAGTCAGCCCTTTACACCAACTAGCTCAGAAAAAAATAGTTGAACCTAAGGATTTGTCTGGTGAGTGTCTAATTAGCAGCCCGGAAGGCTGTGGTTATCGCCCTATCGTTCTTTCCATTCTCAAAGAACACGAAGTTACTCCTAGTGCAATAATGGAATTTTCCAGTGTTGGGGCAAGAAAGGAATGTACTATTTGTGGGTTAGGAGTGGCGATATTGCCTAAAATCTCTGTAAAAGATGAATTAGAACGAGGAAGGCTGGTCGAGCTAGATTGGAAAGGTCCTTCTTTTGGCGTAAAAACACAGCTAATTTATCATCGTGAAAAATGGCTCTCACCAACAATCAAGGCTTTCTTGGAACTATGCAAATCTTTGGAGGATCAACCTGTAAAAAACGGGTGTAATAGGTTATAAAACAGGTGACTAATGAAACCTATTATTCCTATTTCTTGTTGTTTAGCACAATTTTAGCAGCCAATCAACATCAAGCCGTCGGCTGTTATTTTTTATAAAATATTTTTTGAGGGTGTTTCATTGCTAATTTCAACATGTTTTCCGATTTCATTAAATTTTTATGAAGTTTGAAATGATTTTTGGCATAGTTTTTGCTTTAAAAATAAGTAAGCGAATTAATGGATGTTTAAATCGAAGCCTTGCACAACGTTCATTGTCTTTGTGTAAAAAGAGTATAAATATTTATTATTATGGAGGTGTTTTCCTTGAATCAAGTATTACAGGAAATTATTGAAAATAACAGGTCTTGGACTGAAAAGGGAACTATTGCTACTTATATTCCCGAGTTGGCAAAAGCAAACCCACATGCTCTTGGTGTATATTTGGTAGACATGCAAAACAATGAATACTTTGCGGGTGATGTTCATACGGTTTTCTCCATACAGAGCATCTCGAAAATCATTACGTTTATATGCGCATTGACTGATACCGATTTTAATACCATATCAAAAGTCATTAGCGTGGAACCTACGGCAGACGAGTTTAACTCTATAGCTAACCTTGAAATAAAAAATACGAATAAGCCCCTAAACCCTATGATCAATTCGGGTGCTATCGCTACCATTACATTGGTCAAAGGAAAGACATATGAAGAAAAATTTCAAAGAATTTTTCACTTCTTCAAACTGGTAACCGATAATCCTAATCTTACAATAAACGAAGCTATATATCAATCCGAGTCAAGCACAGGAGATCGCAACCGTTCATTGGCATATTACATGAAAAGCACAGGCATCATCCATGATGAAGTGGAGGAAATTCTAAATATCTATTTTAAGCTCTGCTCAATCAACGTCACATGTAAGGATATTGCCCGGATCGGTGTAGTTCTTGCCAACAACGGGATTCAGCCCTACAGCAATCAAAGAGTAATTCGAAAAGATATTTGCCAAATTGTAAAAGCTGTCATGTCAACCTGTGGTATGTATAGTGGTTCTGGCTCCTTTGCCACTACAGTGGGTATGCCGGCTAAAAGCGGAGTCGGCGGAGGTATTCTCGCAGTAGTCCCTCATAAGTTCGGCATCGGCGTCGTTGGCCCGGCACTTGATGCAAGTGGTAACAGTATTGCGGGCATAAAAGTATTGACGGAGTTATCCAGCCGATTGGACTTAAGTATCTATTAATTACAAAATTAATAGATTGGTACCACTGAGAGGGTAAGTTTTTTCTGCTAGACTGACAAAAGCCCCCTTGCCACTTCATATAGGGCAAGAGGGCTTGGGAGAGTGCTATTAGGGTAAGGACAGTAAGCTAACTTTTAACAGGTTGTTCATTTAGCGGATCCTCTACTGGCTCGGATATTGTCAAAAGAACCAGCAAACTTAAAAGAGTGCTGACAGCCAGGAAGATAAACACAGCATCCCAGCTATAGTTGTCTAAAAGAATACCCGCAATCAATGGTGCGGCAGCGCCACCAAGCTGTCCTCCTGTATTGATCACCGAAACTGCAACCGGAAATGTCTGCTTAGTAGCCAATCCCATCGGGTATACCATAAAGGAAGAATACCCCAGATTAAGCAAAATGCCTGTAATAAATAGTAATATGCCCAGCATCGTCGGATCGTTCGGTGAGTGTATCAAGGCATACATCATAAAAACGGTAGAAAATGTGGTGACAAGCATGTTAGGTTTACGACGCTTATTGAGAACCTTGTCCGAGAACCAACGACCGCACCAACCCCCTTTTTTGTAAAGGAACTAAACTATATATACCTATAAATATATAGTTCCCTTAGTCATACTTGTGATATACCAGATAACAACGGTTCTTAGACTCATTACCACTAAACTGACCATATAAAAATCCCGGTGCTATGACTAAAATGTACCCGTTGTCAAGGACAATAAAAAAAAGACTATGCTGTTTTGAGAAG
>NZ_JAJHJB010000074.1:0-9378 GCF_020819555.1 Pelosinus baikalensis | reverse complement strand
CTTGTTCTGGGTTGCTGAAAGCTGGGGTGGACATTTGTCGCTTGTATTGCCAGTGCATGCCAAGCGCGAAGTTACACCCCTGCCGGATGGTTATATTTTACGCTTCCATGCTGGACTCGAAGACTATCAGGATCTTTTGCGTGATCTCAACCAAGCGGCAGGATGTTTAGAAGTAATTAAGTAGGCTGTTAGGCGTGATATAATTTAATAATGAATTTTTCAGAAGAAAGACACAGATTATCTATCATGGAATAGTGCTGTGTCTTTTGTTATGTAGTACTTATTGCATAATGAAGTTAACTTTTCACTTCTCCCAAATATACCGACCAAGATCATTGTCATATTCAAAACGATAAGCCTCTGCATCAAACAATAGCTGCCATGTAAACTCATTTGTCTCACGTTTAAAGCGACCAGGGGAGAAGAAGGTGTGTTCAATCATGAAGTAGCTCTTTGTCCTAATTGCCATAGAAAAATTCATGCTTTTGATAGGGTGGAGGATAAGAATAAATTGTTAGAGAAATTAAGCTCTTATATTTACTAGGTTTTCAAAGCATGAGCAGAAAAGGCAATCCTTACGACAACGCTATCATGGAATCTTTCTATCGAACACTAAAACGAGAGCTTGTTGGGGCGTCAATTACGACAATCCTGAACAAGCTCAGATGGATATTTTCAAATGCATTGAGACTTACTACAACACCAAGCGAATCCATTCCTCATTGGGCTACCTTACTCCATGTCAATTTGAAAATTACCTAAACTCTTAACTTTTTGTCCAGTTTTTCTTGACTGTTCTATCAACAGACCCAATTAGGCTAGTTTATTCTTGGGGGCATACTACGAGCAATCAAGAAGACTGTTGGAATTGAAGAATAATGAAAAAAGAGCTATTTGATTGAGCTTTAAAATGACTCAGGGGATAATAGTGCCTCTTACTACTGATCCAAAAGGAAATCCCTTAAATCGTACCGATACGGTACCCATACCACCAGTAGTAATTGAAATTTCACGGTGGAAATCTTTAACTATTTCAGCGTTATTAGTATTGAAATACTTAACTTGCCCCAAAATTTCTGTATCCCCTAAAGGCTCAGCTGTAATTGTATAATCTGAACTATTCAAATGAGTAGCAATTTCCAACCATACACCATAAATCCCAGGAAGAGCCTGTAGTTCAAAAACCCTGTAAGTCAAAGAGGTAAAATGAGGTACTTCTTGTTTTTTTTCCAATAGTACTTCTTTAGAGTTTAAAATTTCCGAACCTGTTTCTTGATCATAGTTTCTCATTATATATCACCTCGCACATATTGTTATCTGGGGACTAAGTTTCTATACGAGTAACCCAAAAAACGCGGATTTGGTCTGTTGACGAACTAGTTTTAGAAATGATTTTTTTAGAGCCATGCTTAATAATCTGCATGACTTTTTTCATTGCGTAAGTGAATAGGGGAGTCTAAAAGAATTGGTAAACCCGTTTATGGATGAACCAGTAAAAAAGTCATAGAAAAAGCCCCTTTAGGGGCTGACTGAAAAGGTTAAGCGGCTGGTAGACTTTTTCAGTGAGTCTTGAGATTCAGCCAGTACCATGCCCTTATAGAGCATAATCAAGCCATCCGTTTTACGGGTAGTCCTGACTGGGAGGGTTCTTTATGATAGGGAAGAGCGATAACAAAGCAAAGTAAGTTTATGCTTATATGTCTTGATGAATTTATATCACAAGAACACCTACTAAGGAGAATTCTTACGGTCGTAGATTTTTTTCCCATTTGCAAAAAAGTCAGCAAGCTTTATTTTCCTGTCGGTCGATGTTCTGTTGATCCATCCAGTGCTGTTAGTAAGAAATGCTGTTGATCGGCTATTTCTATGGAATTTCTTTCGAGAGTAAAGTTGAATAAGAAGTATTTGGGGCGACTTTACTTTGGTGTCTCTATATGCCAATGGTAGTGTGTAACCGAACAGACTGCTTGAACCACAAATTAGGATTCTGCTCGGCCAATCGAGTGGAATGGTACAAGGGCACAGCGGCTATATCACCAGCCGGGAAGCGTTGGTACTCCAACTGTCTGAACCAAAAGTTTGGTTCAGATAAATGAAGATAATGTATAATTGAAGTGCTAAAGTTGTAATAATAGGCTTAAGAAGAAATGACCTAGATTACAACGAATGTGGGGGTAAGCAGTATGAGTTCAATACGACAATATTTAAAAACAGAATTCGTGGATTTAGTAGCAACGGAAGCTTTACGCCAATCACCAAACATATTGATTGGTGTTACTGATGAAGCCGCAGAGCAGTTAAAAAAACTCGACATACACAGTGTGTTTGATTTAGCTTTGTCTAAGGTTTTTGATAATGCAAAGAAATTATTGCAAGCTAGTCTTGATAAGACTAATAGTTTATCCCGTTTTGGTTCAGTTCCGTCGGATGCTATAGTTGACGGCGAGAATACAGACGATGTTACTAGCTTAGTATTTAAAAATATTTCTATTTTAGAAGGAATTTCCAGTAATGCGAGTAATATTGAACAAGCTCTAGGTGTTAAAAACATTCGTGAACTTGCGTTATGGCCACCATATCAAGTAGCTTATTCTATATTTCAATCTGAATTTAATCCGGGAGATACTCCGAACTATGATACAGAATCCCCACCAGATTTATTGCCAACATCTGGCATGTATCCAACTGAAAGGGTCTTTTATCAAGCAGTAGTTTTAGATAAAATTTTAGGATCCAATACGCCATTAAAACCAATCGAGGAGCAAATTGATATAAATGGAGCACCCACAGCGGTAGGGTTTACAAAACCTGCTATTGGGGCGATATTAACTTTTTCACAATCCTGGTATAATCAAGGAGTAACCCTTGGGCAGCTATTACACAGTATCGCTCTTGCTCCTGGAGAGAGTACTCGTATTGCAGTTATTGATTGGGCAAGAAGAACTAGTGCAAGGGTGGATGAAGTTATTGACGAATACGAGTTTTTAAGTAATTCTAACTTTCATAATCGCTCTATAAGTGAAGTTACTCAAGGAGTTGCTCAGGAAGTACAAAATGGATTTTCTAAGTCTACAGTTGAAGGCTCTTCTAGGACATCTGGTGGCGGTTGGGGAATATCAATCCCAGGAGTTGGAGGGTTGGGGGGAGGTTCAAAAGGTAGATCAAATTCAAGTAGTACGGCCACTAGTATTTCGTCATCATTTGGACGAAGAGATCTCTTTGCTACAATGTCCCAAAACATTATGGACAGTACGCAACAATATGCAAATACGGCACGTAATCGACGTGCTTCTACAATCAAGGAAGTTTCGCAGGTGGAAAGTGAACGAGTAAGTACAAGGATAATCACTAACTATAATCATATGCATGCTCTATCGGTACATTATTATGAAGTTGTGCAACTTTATCGAGTTGTAGCAGATCGAGTTTCAGTGGAAAGATGCCTATTCATTCCAATGAAATTGGTTGATTTTAATAAAGAAAATATTTTGAAAACATATAGAGATGTTCTTATAGATGTTGCTCTAAATGATAAAGTTCGGCGATTATTAGCATTGGATTCGGAATTCTCTTTTTTGAGAAGTATAAATCAAACTATTATTGATCGAGCAAATCTTGATATCTTGGATGGAGTCAGTTCGATAATAGGGAGTAATATTGTGCAATCGCCAGATGCACTTAAATTACCATCAAATTTGAAATTAACTAATATATCCTATAATGCACCTGCAGGGGTTGCTTTGACTCAATTTCAGATATTTCTACGCAATGGACAAACGCTTAATAAAACATTTAATGAAGATATCAATTATATGTTATCTGAAATTACCGCGATTAAGATTAAAAATGAGAAAAACGAAAGTGAACTTCCCGAAGTAACATTTAACTTAAATTTATTTATTCCTGGATCATCGGTTACTATTCCTATTGTATTAAAATTACAAAATGAAGCTGCTATTACAACTATCGACATAATAAATAGTCCAATAGATCAGGACAACGAACTAGTCAAGCATTTAAATGAGAATCAATTATATTATAGCCAAGCAGTATGGAGAAATTTGGATTCTGCGACTATTATGCTTCTTTTATCCTCCTATGAATATAACGATGACGTAAGTAGTGGAGCTAGTAATGGAACAACTGGTATTCCTGTTATTCAAATGATTGATCCAGTTCCAATTACTGTTTCTGGAAATTATCTTGTTTTTAGAATGCCAATTGACAATAAAAACGAAAAATGGAATGAATGGTTAAATGACAAAGGTTATAGCAATTTTTTGCCGAACGAAGAAGTAATTCCGTTACCTAGTGGAGGCGTATTTGCAGAAGCGGTGCTTGGTAGGTACAATTGTGCAGAGAAGTTAGATATTACCCGCTTTTGGAATTGGCAAGATTCACCTATTCCTGAAAAAGCTCCGGATATAGCTCCGGTTACAACTGGTTCAAGGCACCAAGATGATGACACTAAACCTGGTCAATTAAGTAATCCTATGGTGAATATTATTAATCCTTCAAATTTACCAGATCCTCAAGGTTTAGGGGCAGTTCTAAATGCTGTCAACAATGGTAATATGTTCCGTGATATGAGTGCCTTAGCAGCAACAATTGGTCTGACACAGGCAGGGCTCAACGCATCTACAAACTCTGCAGGACATGCAGCAGAGCAAGCTGGTAGTAACATGGCGACAGCGGGTAATTATCAAATCGAAATGATAAAGGCAATGCTGCCATTTATTGGAGCAGCTATGGGGGTTCCAATAGTACCCAATAATGCATCTGCAAATATTTCACAGGCTGGTGCTAAAGTTAACCATGGAGCAAAGCTTGATAAGAAAATAAACGATAATAAAAGAGAAAAATTAAATAAGGAATCTCCCAATACGAGTAGTCAGGAATTAAGAATGATTGGTACAGGAATTTCTGATCAAAAACCAACTGATTCTATTTCTAATGAATTGTTATCTAATGAAATAAATGCCTTTAACAGTACACTAGGTATCGGTGGGCTAATTAGTAGCATTCTTCATAAGATAACAGCTAGCATATCTCAGCCAGTCAAGCCAGTATTTAAAATATATGATACGGTACCTGATGTAAAAGAAAGAGAGGCAATTGGACCTTTTAAAAAGGTGATTAGAAGGGATGATATGCTTGGTGATTCGCCACTTAAAGTAAATACAAATGAAAATATAATATTTGAGGATGAAGAAAAAACAGGAGCAGATCGAAGGATGACTCCAAGATTAAAAGAAAAATTAGATGAACTTGCGATTTTAGTTAAAAAGGAATGGCCGTTATTAAGTCTACGAGTAACAGAAGCTTGGGATGAAGGTTTTGAACATGGAAAAGAACCAAGCGCTCATTATGAGGGAAGGGCAGCCGATATAAGTGTGAGTGATTCTGATATACAAAAGCTAGGTCGTCTTGCCCAATTGGCTGTTGAGGCGGGGTTTGATTGGGTATTTTATGAAAGTGAATATCACATTCATGTTTCGGTAAAACAAGAAAAAGAAACTGAGTAATAATAAAAAGTTTCAAAATATCTAATTTAAATGGAGGAAAAATGACAAATAACTACAGGTTGCTTTTTGTAGAAGATAATAAGGCAAAAGAAATTTGGCCACAAACGATAGCTAATAATTTTGTGAAATTAACTACAATATCAATGCAAACCTCTATGACACCTGAATCTCAAATATTGGATTTAAATGATTACAGTGGTAAAGTAATAGTTATATCTGGTCGCCCTCAAGGAAATTGGATTTGGTCAGCTAAAATTGAAGAGATAGCGGGTCCGCTAATGTCTAAACTAATCACTGATTTGATAACTGATGTCAGAACAAAAACAAAGCCGTCATACAAATGATTATGAAGGAGTAAAAATCAAGAACAAGCTTAAAAATACTGACTTTTCCTGCTGTACCAATCAATTTGACTATCTAGGCGATTAGTAAGTTAGTCGATTTTCGATATAACTGGAGAACACTGTTGTACTTCAGCCAAAATCCTCACCTCCAATAATAAGGGGTAAATTTTATACCCCGACATATTAATTTTTCCTATATCCAACCAACTCCACAATTCCTTCCTCTCTATATACCTACCAAGATCATTGTCATATTCCACTCTGCAAGCCTCTTCATCAAATAGGAGCTGCCAAGCAAACTCATTTGCCACGTTCAAAGCGACCAGGGGAGAAGAAGGTATGTTCAGTTGTAAAAACTACACATCTTAAATAAAGACACAGCCTGTCCATTTTAATAATGAATAGTACTGTGTCTTTTGTTAGCGTAACAGTTCACAACTATTTAATAATTTTAACGCTAGAGATGATTTTGTCAATGGTTTCGTGATCGGTTTTTAAGTTATCATATTCTCCGATAATATGGATATCATATTGGTACCCATTGCTATATAAAAAATAATGCAATTGATATTGAGGTTTTTGTAAACTTGGTCCAGAATAATGATGTAACATAAATCTTGAATCGTAATGATCGATTAGCAATGCTCCTTTATCTTCTACGCTCCAAGTTAAGTTTGATATCTCATTTATATTTAAGGCGCCTTTTTCCAGCTTAATAGCAAGATCATCTAAACTTTCTTCAGTGCGTGGTTTTACGTAGAGGGAGGCGCTAAAGTGAAAGTCACTGCGGTGGGAAAGTATGCCTGTATCAAATAACTTTGTATCCCAATTAGTAGGCAGAGATACAGAAAGATAGTCTGACATGGCATATGAAGTAAAATTCTGCGCAAAAACTGTTGTAGATAACAAAAAGAGGAAAGCTAGCACTATAAGTGGTATTTTTTTCATATTAATCCCTCCGTTATAATCTGTATAGAAGACAATTGAGATTTTCGTTTTTTTATGTATTAATTCTTTCTATATCCAACCAATTCCACAATTCCCTCCTCACGTACATACCTGCCAAGATCATTATCATATTCAACCCGACAAGCTTCTTCATCAAACAGCAACTGCCAAGCAAATTCATTTGCCTCACGCTCAAAGCGACCAGGAGAGAAGAAGGTATGTTCTATCATAAAGTAGTAGCCCCAGCCTTTGGAGTAGGGCATTCCATTGGTGCCATGTCCATAAAAGTAACATTTTCAAAAATATAAATGTATAAGCTCTTTTATATTATTAATAACGACTCTAAAGTATTTAATCGAGATAATTAATAATTTGTGAAGAATTCTGATGACCTAGTTATTATTTTATTTCATTTGGATAAATGCGAGTATAAATTGAACCAGCGGGAATATAATTAACACCAGGATAAGAATAATATAAAGCGTTTTGGCTTATAAATCTTAGAAGAAATTTTCTTGGCCCAAATCTAAAGCAGGAAGAATTCTCAGTTTTATATAAACCGTATATTCCAACATTTGATTTAGAGGAATATCCTACCACAAGGTAATCGTAGTTACCATATTTTTTACCAAGGTCTATTAAGCTTGATTTAATAATTATAGTCGGATGCGCATCTTCGTCGAGCCAAACCCCTTCAATTGTATCTAGTTGTTTCCCCTCAAAATATTTTTGAACAACTTGGTCTTGCGTTAGTCCCATAAAAGGATTTTCCTCTGCGTAAGATATTCCCGAAAAAACAAAAACTAAAAACGTAAATAAGCTGATGAAAAATTTTTTACTCATAATTATCTCTCCCTCATAGTAAATTTATCTAAATTTTTCCGAATTACTTCCTATACCCAACCAACTCTACAATCCCTTCCTCACGAACGTACCGACCAAGATCATTGTCATATTCAACCCTACAAGCTTCTTCATCAAACAGCAGCTGCCAAGCAAATTCATTTGCCTCACGCTCAAAGCGACCAGGAGAGAAGAAGGTATGTTCAATCATAAAGTAGTAACCCCAGCCTTTGTGGAGTAGGGCATGTCCTAATTCATGAGCGCAGACTTGTCTCTGTATATGTTCAGGCAGAGAGCTATTGATTATAATAAATTTGCGTCTTAAAACTTTATCATAAAAGCCCCGTACACCTGACTTTATAGGATAGAATAAAACAGTAATATTTAGAAAATCTGCTAATTCAAATGGATTTCTAGTATTATATTTCTTCATAAGATTTCGCACACGGCGCGGTATGTTCATCTACAACCTCCAGAAAAAGAAAACATATGTTCGACAATAAATGACAAAATAAAACACGACATAAAAATGGCGTGTTTTTTATTATGGAAAATATGCTTTTATAGTTAGGATCACTGTTATATTCACTATTGCACCTCTATTATTAATGGTAATAACTTAGGTTAAGAGTCTGGTGTAGCTTTTTTTCTTTTGTTTAATTCTTTTGCGCGTTTATAGAGCTCAAATTCAACGATATGCAATATTTCTTTTTTAGCATCCTCGTCGATTGGTACGCCATCAAACATAATATCGTGCTGCTCAAGGATTCTTTTTAGGTCCTTGGGCTTTTTAGTTTCGTTGCTAGGTCGGATAGAATGTGGATCGTCAGTAAATCCAAGCAAATAATCACTTGTAGTTTCATAGCGTTCTGCTAGTTTTTCTAAGACTTTACTACGAGGTACCTTGCCACTAACTTCCCAATTGGATATTGCTTGCTTAGAGTAATTAAAAATAACCGCAAGAGATTCTTGGCTATCGCCATTCTCTTCGCGTAATTGTTTTATTCTTTTGGCAAAAATCATATTACCATTCAAAATATCACCACCTATCTACTTACATTATAGTAAACTTTTAATTTACTTACTACGTCAAATAAAAGTTTACAAAAAGCTATTGACGAAAACTAATAGTTTACAGTATAATTGAGTCAACTAAAAGATTACTTTATATAAAGGAGGGATGATGCAATATGGCCCATATAGGTGATCTAATTCGCAAACAAAGAAATGAGATGAAAATGTCTGCCGAATATATCGCAAAACATCTTGCAAAACCGATGTCTAAGCAAGCTTTCGCTAAAAAAGAAAGAACAGGAAACTTTTCTTTTGAATTAGTAAAAGAGGTGGCAAAAATAATTGGTTGTAATATGGATATTTTTTTACCAACAAAGTCCACTAAAAGAGTTCATGGGAATAATTTATTAGATGATGAACAATCAGTAACATTAACAATGCAGGAGATTCCTTTCAAGCCTAGAGCCAGCTAAAGAGGTTAGACAATGCTATCGTATCCATATCGAAAAGGTAATGAAAGGAGTGAGACTTATTTCAGAAGAAATGCCTGCCGCAACCAAAGAACTTTTTTCTGCGAAAGAGATATTTTGTATCGCTAGACACATGCAACGCTATGTTGATGCATTAATTCACAGATATCCTCATGTCCCTGGACTTTGCTACCGGTGTCCTAGGATTCCTGAATGCTCAGAAACAAGCTACAA
>NZ_JAJHJB010000073.1:0-9967 GCF_020819555.1 Pelosinus baikalensis | reverse complement strand
TTTTTGAAGTGATCATTTTTTTCTAGTGAGGGCTTGACTTTAGTTAGCTGGTCTCCTCTTTTATTCTAGGTAGCATCATTATAAGAGGGTTAAAGACTTCGAATGTTGGTTTGCACATTAAGCCAACCGCTATTTTGTATAGTGAGTCAGGTGACGCTTCTTTGTCTCTGACAGTCTCCTTGTTCCTGTGCTAGAACAGAAATGCTGTCATCAAGTTGTCGTCCCCAGTGTCCTACATGTGTAGCGAAGTCTGTAAGAGTAGAATAGGTAAATGGGTACCGCCCCTATCCTCAAAATGTTGAGGGTAGGGGCGGTTTGGTTAGGGAAACTGTTCTTTTTAGAAGAGATATTTTTTTCTGTAAGGAGGGGAAGGGTCAATGTTATTAACGCTTCGCCGTGATACTTAACCTCCGCTTATAATAACATTGACCCTTTCGGCTTTTTAGGTAAAATCTAAAGATTGTCACATATGGTAGTCCAAGCTTATCAAATATTCTAGAAAATGAATGATAAAGACCTAAAGAATTGACTTTCTCTTCCGAATCAAACTCACAGAAATATGTTTATGGCTATATGAGAGGAATTTAAAAAGCTGTCGAAAGGATAGTATAATTTACTAGGATATTCACTATAAAGTTGTCAAAAAGGAATTTCCCTTTTGTCCTGATTTTTTCTGGGAATAAGTCAATTTAAAATAACTCAAGCCTGACCCCACGGAATTTCTGATTTGAATAGTGAGCTTTAGCCATACTTATTGACAGTAAATCATGATCAATAACGCCGACATGGGCAATCGCAATATAATTAATTGTACTTGCAACTTCTGTACCAACTAAGACGGTCGGCATAGAGGAGCAATTGGGTTCAGGCTTGACTTATGGCAAAATTGAGTTGTTTTTCTCATGATCTTGTTTTAGTCACATAAATCAAATTATTAATAACTCAAGCCTGACCCCAGTTTTTACCTGTTGATATATTTTGAAAGCTCATATATAATGAGTGCATTGTGTGATAATGAATATCATTTGCAATGATAAAAACTATCATTGTTTTTAGTTGAAATTTTTTAATCATCTTAAAGTTAGTTTTCATTGGCTTTAAAAGATGATTCCAGGGATTAATAGAGAGGATGATAAAAACAATTTGGGAAAGTACGTAATAAAAAGATTAATCTACTTAATACCTGTGTTATTCGGAATTACATTTTTATCTTTTGCGCTAACATATCTTTCACCAGGTGATCCAGCAGAGCTAATGCTTAGCGCCACTGGAACAACTCCTTCTCCAGAACTTATACAGCAAGTTAGAGAAGGGATGGGATTAAACAAACCCTTTTTCGCTCAGTATTTGCATTGGCTGACAAATGTGTTGAATGGAGACTTTGGCACTTCCTATAAATATAACAAGCCTGTGTTGGATTTGATATTAAGTGCTTTGCCTGCTACTTTTAAGCTTGCAGGAATAACGATACTAATGACCACCCTAATAGCACTGCCATTAGGGATAATATCAGCATTACATAGAAATAAAGTATTAGACAATATAATAAGAGCTGTATCCTTTCTTGGTATATCATTACCGGCACCTTGGAATGGGCTAATACTGATGTATATATTCGCATTGAAGCTTAAAGTTTTGCCTGTGATGGGTGACTCAAATTGGACAAGTATTATATTGCCTTCGGCTTCTATGACTATATTATTGGCATCAAGATATACAAGACAGGTAAGGGCTTTCGTATTGGAAGAGCTATCTCAGGATTATGTAGTTGGTGCAAAAGCTAGAGGTATTAGTGGTAGGGGAATAGTATTAAAGCATGTTCTGAGGAATTCATTAGTGCCTATTATAACCCAATTAGGGTTAACTTTTGGAGTGTTACTTGGTGGAGTAGTAATTATAGAATCTATTTTTTCATGGCCTGGAGTTGGCAAGCTGGCCATTGAGGCTATATTTACAAGGGATTATCCATTAATACAAGGCTATGTTGTATGGATGACAGTTATTTATATGTTGATTAATATGTTAGTGGATATTTCTTATTATATTTTAGACCCACGTATCCGTTTAGAAAAGAGGGCTTAATTTGGAAGGAATGAACTTAATTCTGAGAGAAAATAAATCCTTTAAGATTTATTTTATATTGACATTTGTTTTAGTTTTAATAAGTATACTTGCACCTTATATAGTACCTCATGATCCACTTAAGATTGATATGAGAAATACATTAATGAAACCAAATTCTATATATTGGCTAGGAACAGATCAATTGGGAAGAGATTTGTTTTCTAGAATCCTGTATGGTGCACTGAATTCTTTAAAAATGACCTTTATTCTAGTAACAACAGTATTTATAGTTGGGACAGCAGCAGGAACAATAGCAGGGTATTTCGGTGGGATAGCAGATATAGTAGTAATGAGATTTTGCGATATATTTCTTGCTTTTCCAGGAATTATTTTTGCTATAGCTATTGCTGGGGTTCTTGGGCCTAGTTCCACAAATGCAATTATAGCTTTATTTGTAGTGAATTGGGCTAAATATGCACGAGTAAGCCGGGGACTAGCAATTTCTATAAGAAATAAAGATTACATTAAAGCAGCCCAAATAGGTGGTGCTAAACAATATCAAATAATTTTGAAGTATGTGTTGCCCAATATAATCCCATCTCTTATTGTGATGGCTACATTGGATATTGGAACTATGCTGCTTGAGATATCATCTCTTTCATTTTTAGGACTTGGTGCACAGCCACCTACTCCTGAATGGGGATATATGATTAACGAAGGCAGAGCATACATACAAACTGCACCATGGCTCATCATATATCCAGGTATTGCTATGTTTATAACTGTAACTGTATTTAATCTACTAGGGGAAAGTATTAGAGATATATTAGATCAACATAAAAATTATTAAGGAGAGATTTTAAATGAAAAAAAGATTGCTAATTGTAAGTTTAATAGCTATGTTATGTACAAGCATTGTAGGCTGCAGCAAAAGTAACTCTGAGGACAAAGTTAGTAACAAAGAAACAAAAAATATTGTAGTTGGACTAAATCTCTTTCAAACAAACTTAGATCCTGCACTTGAATGGAATGGATGGTATGTTTCCATGTATGGTATAGGCGAAACTTTGGTTAAATTTAATAAAAATATGGAGATAGAACCTTCACTAGCTGACTCATGGAAAAAAGTAGATGACTTAACTTGGCAGTTTCATATAAGAGACGGGGTTAAATTCCACAATGATACTCAACTTACAGCAAGCACAGTAAAGTCATCTTTAGAAAGAGCACTGAAATCAAATCCAAGAGCACAGGAAATGCTAGCTGTAGATTCAATAACAGCAGAGGGACAAAATCTTACCATAACTACTAAGATACCGCATACAACACTTTTAGGGAACTTGGCTGATCCTATTAACTCAATTGTTGATACTACTGCTGCAGCAGATACATTTGCTAAGGCTCCAATAGGTACGGGTCCTTTCAAAATTAAATCATATACAGATGGTTCACAAGTGGTCGTAGAAAGATATAACGATTATTGGGGTGGAAAAGCACTTATAAATGAGGCAACTTTTAAATATATAAAAGACGACAACACACGTTCAATGGCTCTACAATCAGGTGAAATTGACGTAGCAAACAATGTTTCAATAAACAATTTATCATTATTTGAGGATAAATCAAAGTATGCTATAAGCACAACTACTAGCCTTAGAATAGTAATGTCATATTTTAATTTTGAAAATGAATTCTTAAAAGATCCAGCAGTTCGTAAAGCAATAGCCCTAGGCGTGGATAGAGATTCTTATAGTAAATCACTACTTAAGGGAACTGCTGTACCTGCCGTAGGACCTTTTTCGGGATCACTTCCTTATGGAAATAAAAACCTTACAGGGTACACATATAACAAAGCAGAAGCAACTAAGTTATTAAATGATGCAGGTTATAAAGATACAAATGGGGATGGAATAGTAGAGAAAGATGGTAAAAATTTATCATTAAATATTGCTGTATTCCCAACACGTGCGGAAATTCCAGTAATTGGGGAAGCTATGCAAGCACAGCTTAAAGAGATTGGAATAGCCGCTAATTTAAAATCTTATGAGTCAGTAAACCCGATACTAAAGAGTGGAGATTTTGATCTTTGCTTATACAATGTAAATACAGCAACTACTGGAGATCCACAGGCATTTTTAGAGTCGTATTTTAGAACCGATGGAAGCACAAACTTTGGGAAATATAGCAACCCAACCGTGGATTCGCTTATTGATAAACTTAAAAATGAATATGAGACTCAAAAACGATATGATTTAGCCACAAAAATACAACAAAACTTATTAGAGGATAATGCAGGTTTATTCCTTGTTACTCCAATGAGTAATAGAGTAAGCAAAAGTACAGTCAGCGGAATGGAAGTTTATCCAATAGATTTCTATATGTTGGATAACAAAGCAGATAAAAAATGATAGAAAAAAACTTTTTAAATGTAAATAATGTTTCTATAAAATATGGCAGGCAAGAGCCCGTAGTGAAAAATGTAAATATGTCCATTGGGCACAAAGAAATAGTTGGAATAGTAGGTGAAAGCGGCAGCGGAAAGTCCACACTTTTACGTGCTATATTAGGGATACTACCTGCGGGAAGCAGCATCTGTTCTGGGAATATTATTTTTAAAGAAAGAAACCTTGTTCAATTTTCTAAGAAAGAATGGAGAGAAATTCGAGGAAATAGGATAGCAATGATATTTCAAGATGCAGGGCGATCATTAACTCCTATTTTAAAAATTGGAGACCAATTTATTGAAACAATAAGGAGCCATTTTGATATTTCAAAAGCGGTCGCCTATGATAAAGCTGTTGATATGCTTGGAAAAATGCAGTTGCCAGATGCAAGTCGTATTATGAATTCATATCCGTTTGAATTAAGCGGTGGTATGAAGCAAAGGGTAGCTATAGCTATGGCAATGACAATGGAACCAGAACTTCTTTTAGCTGATGAGCCAACTAGTGCTCTTGATGTAACCGTTCAAGCACAGGTTGTAAGGCAAATGTTGGAGCTTAGGAGTAATTTTAATACAAGTATAATAATAGTTACGCACAATATGGGGGTAGCTGCTTATATGTGTGATAAAATTGCAGTAATGAGACAAGGTGAATTAGTGGAATGGGGAAATAGAGATCAAGTTATAAATAAGCCAAAGAGCCAGTATACAAAAGATCTATTATCAGTAGTACCCGAACTGGGAGGAAGCGACATTGGGGAAAGAGAAAGAACCAGTGCTTAAAATAAGAAATCTTACAAAGAAATTTGATTTGAAAAATGGCAAGAAATTAACTGCAGTTGACAATGTAAGTTTTGAATTACATGCAGGTGAGTGCTTAGGCATCGTTGGTGAAAGTGGTTGTGGTAAAAGCACAATAGCTAAAATTCTTACTCAATTGGAAGGTGTAACCTCAGGTAATATTATTTATCATAACAGAGATATTACTCACTTAAAGGGCGAAGAGCTTAGACAAAACCGAAAAAAGCTACAGATGATATTTCAGGATCCTGCTGAATCCTTTAATCCCCGTATGAAAATTAGAGATATTGTAAGTGAGCCACTGCTAAATTTTAAGCTTATGAGCAAACGTGAGGCTGAAGTTCAAGCAAAAAAATTGCTTGCAATGGTTGGTTTGACAGAGGACTTTATGAGGAGATATCCTCATCAGATAAGTGGAGGACAAAAGCAAAGGGTTGCAATAGCAAGAGCCATATCCCTAGAGCCTGAAGTCATAATATGCGATGAAGCCACATCAGCTTTAGATGTTTCTATACAAGAGCAGGTAATTAGACTTCTTAAGGATCTACAGAAAGAGAAGGGTTTGTCATATATTTTTATCGGTCATGATTTAGCAGTAGTTAGAAATATAAGCCATAGAATCATAGTAATGTATCTTGGACGAATTGTTGAAGTAATAGACAGCAATAAACTTACTACAGATGCTGTTCATCCATATACAAAAGCTTTACTCTCTTCAGTTTTCTCTGTTAAAAGTAAAAATGATACTGAAATAGAAATAATAAAAGGAGAGCCTCCTAGTGCTTCGGACATGACGCATGGATGCGGTTTTAGTTCCAGGTGCGCAAAATGTATGGATAAATGCTTGAAGGAAAAACCTGAATTAAAAGAAATAGCAACAAACCACTTCATAGCTTGTCATTTATGACTACCCATCATTATAGGAGATGACTCAATTAAAGATGTTAAAGTTTAATGCAGAAAAAATATTTACAAACAAGAAATATATAGTTTTACTAGCCATTTTATGTACATTTCTATGGGGGAGTGCATATCCAGTAATTAAACTAGGCTATGGCGTTTTTTGCATACAATCAAATGATAGTTTCTCAAAACTCATATTCGCTGGCTACAGATTTTTAGCAGCAGGGATAATTTTATTGGTTATACAGAAATTAATAGGAAAAAGTATAATGCCAAAATCTATATCAGATTCTAAGAGCTTTTTATTATTAGGATTTGTATATACTCTTATGCAATATGTTTTCCTTTATATAGGTATGGCAAATACCACAGGGGTAAGGAGTTCTATACTTGGCTCCTTAGGTTCCTTTATAAACATTATTCTTGTTCACTTTATCTATAAGGATGACAAGCTGTCTGCAAATAAGATTATAGGTTGTACTATCGGTTTTTTATCAATTATAGTACTTAACTTTGAAGGTGGAGGCCTTAGTGGATCTTTCAATTTAATAGGCGATGGATTTGTGATCTTATCATCTTTAATGGAGTCCATAGGAAGTTTGTACAATAGAAGCTTAGTGAAGAACAATGATGTATTTGTTACAACTGCATGGCAGCTTATATTTGGAAGTCTAATGCTTATAGCAATAGGAAAATCAGCTGGTAGAACTCTAACAATTGATTCAGCAGAAGCTGGATTACTATTATTATATTTGGTTCTTTTATCATCAGTGGCATTAGTAATATGGTCTACGTTATATAAATATAACAAAGTTGGAAATATCACTGTATTTAACTTTTTGACACCTATATTCGGTGCTATACTTTCTGCTCTTTTGCTAGGGGAGACAATATTTGAGGTTAAAAACTTGGCAGCTCTAGTTTTAGCTTGTATGGGGATTTGGATTGTTAATAGGAATAAAAATTTAAATCCCTCAGCCACAAAGTGATGACTGTGCGAGACAAGGGGACGGCAGAGCGTGTGAAAAGCAACCTCAGCTTTTACTGTAGACAGTCCTAACTCTAGCCTGTACCAATAAAATACACTCTAATTGATTCGAAAATTTTATAGAAAAGGAAATCCGCACTTTTATACAAGTACTGGCTGCCTTTTTTCCTATGTCAAAGGGACAGGTAAATTGACACTTAGGTAAGCAAAAGCTAAATTTAAAAAGAAAATCCGCCTATTACAGCGGAGCAGTTTAGTACATTCATTTTTATGAAATAGGAACTGGTTTTCCACGTTACTTTTGCTTGCAATCCCCATAAAAAGTAATATAATTAGTAATAGGTGGAAATTAAAAAGTCGCCGTGTCCTAAGAGTGCGGGAACACTCCTAGGCACGAGCAGGTGTACAAGGCACCTACACGTAACAGCTAACTGTCTACGACGACAATTTATTATACCGTGAACTTTCCTTGAAGACAAGGGATGGTATGTTCGGGGGATAATAGTATTGTGGTTCATTGATAGAGGCTTTGCGTCTGCATGCAATCAAGATGAAGCAAAGCGCATGTGTAGGTTGAATAGACCTCGCATGCGCTTTTTAATTTCCCCCAAAACAGCTATTTGCTGGTTTCTTCTATCCGCAAATACGGATAGAAGAAACTTCATGCAGTATGAAGATGGGGGGATATATAGTGGTGTCAGTAGAAGGTAAGAGATCGTAATGCTTATAAAAATAAGATTATATGGAGTACATGGATAAGGACAATCGATTAAGGACATGGCAGGAGTTCATTTTAAATATTAAGGAGAGGATTATCGTGAAAAAAGAAAGCCTTTTTGAAAGTGCAATGGATTCGATGGAGGATGTTAGTCTTAATATACCATTGCAGCAAGTATCAAATGACTATTATTATTCCGATATAGCGGCCAAAGAATATGAAGATGAATTACGTGCAGCATTGCCTCCACATTTACATCGCACATTAAGTTGGCTGGCAGATAAAAACAATGAAAGGGAAGCAGCGAGTATGGCCGTTAGTTATCGACAAGGATTTTCTGACTCTATACGATTTATAATGCAGGCATTGTCCTGGGAGCCATCAAGACGGTAAACTGTTGGAACTAGAGACAAAAGGGAAAAGGAACGCCAGGTTGTTTTTGCACAGTGACGTCCCCAGTGTCACTATAGACTTAGTTGAATTCGAGATAGATTAATAGTAGGTATTTGGATGAGACAGGCAACCTTGTCCCTCGTTGATTAAGCTAGCTATCCGTAAGTTACTGAATTTTAATATTGTATAGCATTTAAGATTAATCGGGGGGAACCGTATCATTTATAATAGCGAAAGAACTCCTGCCAAATTTTTGTAGAAAATTTGGCAGGAGTTTTGTGATTTAATGATGAATTTGAATGCGAAGCTTAATGCAGAAAAAGAATGTTCAAGTACATTTGATATGTTATATGGGGATAATTTTTGGTGTGGAGTCTTAGTTTACTTAATTTGCCAATATGGATGTTAACAGTCTTTGCTTACCTAAAGTATAAAAATTAGATGCATAAAGTATCTAAAAAGAGAGGATGCAAGTAATAAAATTGATCAAACATTATAAATAGGGGAGGACGGTATGGCTAGGCTTGAATATAGGTTGCTTGATGAAACTAAGAATTTCCCTCTTCGATATTACTATGACAATATGGATGCCACAGAGATTGCCATTCGGTTCGTTTGTGACTATTTTGTCAAAGACGGCATTACCTATGAAAGGAAATCCTGCGCTGCAGAGCCACCAACGTATAAGATTTATGTGCAGGAGGCTCAGCAGCAAGATTGGCTTGAGAACTCTCCGCCTATAAAAGCAAACAATAGACGGAGGGTGGAACTTCGGCAGTATGTTGAAAATGCTGCATATTTTCCCTTAATCCACGTATTTGAGATGACTAATAATATAGAAATGCTACTTTTTCTGCAAAGCGATTACGTATACTGGTTAGGTCAGGAATGGCAAAAAAGTTCAGCGGAGATCGACGAGGATTCTAAGATATACGTGTATTACGCCGTACAGGCAAGTGGAGGTCTATAATATGGGTGATAAAAAAGATAAGTTAATTGTGGCCATGTTTTTAGCGGCATCTCTCACCTTAAGTTCTGGCTGCGGTAGCGTGGGAGGCAATCACGTACACGTAGACGCGAACGGTGACGGATACTGTGATGATTGTAAAGCAAGCATGAGTCATCATTCCAGTTCAGGATGGCGGACCTCGGGAGTGTCCCAAAACGGATCAGCAAGTCCCAGTTCTGACGGACACATCTCCACTGGTACAGCGGCACACGGTGGCATTGGGAGTCATGGAATAGGCGGTGGAGGATGAATTATGCTAACCGGCGTGAGAAAATCTACCAACCATTGCGTGAACAAGGCATCTTTTCTTGGGACTGTTTGTACGGACAGGAATACGCACTGGCGTCACCAAGAGAACTTTTGAGATGTGACAGGCAGGAACTGGCGTATGCGACAGAACGATTGGGTACGATATTTACCAAAATGATTGCAGCTGTTCAGCAAGGGAACGATGTATTGCTGAGGGAACTGGGCATTCCTTCTCAAATGTTTGGCGCAGTGAGACTACCGATGATGAGAGCCATACCGACATTGATTGGGAGATTTGACTTTGCCAGAACTGCTGAGGGCTTAAAAATGCTTGGGGGCAAACATGGTCGAGTAGAAGCGCGTCTCACGACGCGCAACCCTCACAGAACCGTGCGGGCG